>NZ_JBNCKT010000075.1:0-15659 GCF_049841675.1 Micromonospora sp. DT4 | reverse complement strand
GGCCGAGCCCGGGTGGGCCGAGCCCGGGTGGGTCGGGTGGATAAGGCGGAGCGGGTGGGCCGGGGTGCGGGGTTCAGCGGGGGCGGTTGCGGTTGACCAGGGCCTGGTTGAGGCGGCCCAGCAGAGCGGCCAGGGTGGCCCGGTCCTCGGCGCTCCAGTCGGCCAGCATGTCGCCGTAGAGCCGGGTGCGGGCCGCCTGTACGGCGGCCATCCGCTGTAGGCCGGCCGCGGTGGGGGAGATGACCGTGCCGCGTCCGTCCGTCGGGTCGGGGGCGCGGGCGATGAGGCCGTCGCGTTGCAGGGCGGAGACCTGTCGGGTCACCGTCGAGCCGTCCAGGTTGAGTCGCGCGGCGAGGGCGGAGACGTTCTGCGGGCCGGCGGCGTCCAGGTGCCGCAGAATCACGTACGCCGCGCGGTCGAGCACCCGGTGCTCGGCGGACCCGGTGGCCCGCCGGGTGGCCTCGCCGAAGCGCATCAGCAGGGCCACCTCGGTCTCGATCAGGCCGAGGGTGCTCTCGTGGTCGTCGCTCATAGCTGTAGGATACAGGGTAAATACCTGCACGATACAGCTAATTGGGGAGTCGGAGTGGATCGGTCATCCGAACCAAACCGCAGTGCCATCTACGCCACCACGCTGGTGGCGTTCCTCGCCATCGCGGGCATCGCCGTCGTCGACCCGATCCTGCCCGCCATCGGCGAGGCGATCGGGGTCACCGCCTGGCAGGTCGAGCTGCTGTTCACCGCGTACATCGCGGTCATGGCCCTGGGGATGATCCCGGCGACGCTCGCCAGCGGCCGGTTCGGCTTCAAGCCGGTGTTGATCGGCGGCGTCTCGGTGGTCGGCCTGGCCGCCATCCTCGCGTCGTTCAGCGACAACATCGTGCAGCTCTCCGTGCTGCGCGGCGTGTGGGGGCTGGGCAACGCGATGTTCTTCGCCACCGCCATGGTGGTGCTGGTCAACCTGGCCATCGACCGGGAGTGGGTGGTCGGCCTGTTCGAGACCGCCCTCGGCCTCGGCTTCGCCGTCGGCCCGCTGCTCGGCGGCCTGCTCGGCCAGGTCTCCTGGCGGCTGCCGTTCTTCGTCTGCGGCGTGTTCATGGTCCTCGCCCTCGGCGTGGCCGCCCGCAAGCTGCGCGAGCCCACCAACCGGCAGGCTCCGGTACGCGTCGGCCAGATCTTCGCCACCTACCGCCGACCGGCGTTCATCGCGCTCTGCGTGGTGACCGCCGCGTACAACTTCGTGTTCTTCGTCGTGCTCGGCTACACGCCGCTGTTCCTCGGCCTGGACGTCGTCCCGCTGGGGCTCGCGTTCACCGGCTGGGGGCTCGGCCTGGCCACCGGCATCCTGGTGATCGGCCACCGGCTCGCCCACCGGATCGGCGCGGTACAGACCGTCGGCGTGGCCATCGCCGGCCTGCTGGTCTGCATGGCCCTCTTCGCCACGAGCACCAGCACCGCCGAGGCGCTCATCGTGCTCGTGCTCGCCGGCCTCTGCATGGGCATGGCCAACGCCAACCTCACCGACCTGGCGCTCGGCCTCGGCTCCAGCGACCGCAGGCTCGCCACCGGCGCGTTCAACCTGGTCCGCTGGGGTGCCGCCGCGCCCGCGCCGATCATCTCCGGCAAGCTCGCCGAGCAGTCCCTGGCGCTGCCGTTCTGGGTCGGGTTCGGGGTGCTCGCCGTCGGTGTGCTGGTCTACCTGGCGTTCGCGCACGTGATGGCCGCCGGCTACGGCGAACGGGTCCTCTGGTCCCGCTGGAACCGCGCCGCCGCGAACACCGAGCACGCTCCCGAGGAGCCGGTGGGCGAGGCCTACTGAGGGCGTCTCTTGTGCGGCGGCGAGTCAGCGCAGGGCGCGGTAGAGCAGGTAGAGGCCGATCGTCGTACCGAACACCACGATCAGCGTCTTGAGCAGCACCGCCGGCAGCCGGCGGACCAGCCGGGCGCCCGCGTACCCCCCAATCAGGGTGGCGGGCGCGACCACCGCGACCGCCGCCCAGTTGACCGGGCCGAACAGGGCGAACACCACCAGCGTCGTGAACCCCACCACCGCGGAGAGCAGATTCTTGATCGCGCTCACCCGCGCCAGCGTCGCGTCGAGCACCAGAGCCAGGCCGGCCACCAGCATCACCCCGAGGGCCGCGCCGAAGTACCCGCCGTACACCGCGCCGAGCGCGACCATCGTCTGCACCGCGACCGTTCGCCGCCGGGGCGACAGATCCCGGGGGTAACCGACCAGCCGGCGCAGCGGGTCCTGGAAGGCCAGGACCGCGGTCGCGCCGAGAACCAGAAAGGGTACGATCAGCTCGAACGCGCGGGCCGGAGTCGCCAGTAGCAACAGCGCCCCGACAATCGTGCCGACGATCGTGGTCGGCACCAACGTGGCGAGCGCGCGGGGGCGCGGCAGGTCCTGCCGGCTGCCCGCCACACTGGCCACGTACCCGGGGAACACGGCGACGGAGTTGCTGACGTTCGCCGGCACCGGCGGCAACCCGACCGCGATCATCGCCGGGAACGTGATCAGCGAACCACCACCGGCCACCGCGTTGACCGTGCCCGCAGCGAGACCGGCGGCGAGCAGCAGCGCGGCGTGAGAGAGATCCATAGCCCCACGAGGCTAGCTGTCGCCTTCTGAGCTGGCGTCGCCGGATCGGCCATGAGCTGCGCGATCTTGCCCAGGCGGGGCGGCATTACCGGCGGCATGCTCGTCGTTAGGATGGGAGCGCGACGGACGAGTCGACCGGGCGGTCGCGTCGGCGGGCTGAGGCCCGCCGCCGAGGAACGTCCGGACTCCACAGGGCAGGGTGGTTGTTAACGGCAACCCGGGGCGACCCGCGGGACAGTGCCACAGAAAACAGACCGCCGACCCCAACGGGGACGGTAAGGGTGAAACGGTGGGGTAAGAGCCCACCAGCACCCCGGGTGACCGGGGTGGCTCGGTAAACCCCACCCGGAGCAAGGCCAAGCAAGGGCCGTCACCGCAAGATGACGACCCGGCGCAGACGCTTGAGGGCTGCCCGCCCGATGTCTGCGGGTAGGCCGCTGGAGCCTGCCGGCAACGGCAGGCCGAGATGGATGGCCGCCGCCGGCGCGGAACCCCTCGGGGTACGCGCCGCGCACAGAATCCGGCGTACAGGTCGACTCGTCCGTCGCCCACCAGCTCAGAGCCTCGATCATGGCTCTGAGATGGTCGTTTATCTGGTGCTGTTGGTTGACCTTGGTCATCGTTGGGTGGCGTTTGACGGCCTGGCCACGGCCTGGGACGGCCTGGAGACGGCCTGAGTCTTCGGTCAGCAGCCCGCCAAGTCGGCGCGGCGCATCGCTCCGTTCTGCCGGCCGTTCAGTGATTTGGCGGGGCTTCTGCGTGGTGCCGCCCGCTGTCGTGGATGCTGGGCACGTCCTGGCGGTGTTGCTCCTGGCGCGACTCGGAGACGCGGTGGCAAGCCAGTCCCGGGGTTGGACTGGCGCGGCAGTCGGAAGCCCCGTCCACCCGATCACGCCGCCCCGTCGGCTTCCGTCGCGGCCTCGCTGGAACTGGTCCCTCGGGTTGGTGGGGCGGTGTCCCGGCGGCTGTCGGTGGCTCACCGCCCCGGTGCCGAAGGCGACCGGGGCGGCTTGCCGTCGGCCGGGCTTGCCGCCCCGCACCGCGCGGAGCGCGGTGCCTTGATCCAGAACAGAGGAATTCGGCAGCACGACGCTACGACGCCTCGACTGCTTCGTGCATGAGCCCGTCAGATTTCACATCATCTGCTGTTGGACCATCAGGACGACCGCTCACCGTTCCCTTTGTCGTCGGCCGTGCTCCTGCAGAGCAGCGAAATCCCTGGATCGCACCGTCGGGCTGTAGCTGTTCAGCGTGAGTAGATGGGCGGCCGAATCGGTCTGACCTGTGGTTATGCGCTCATACGGTGGGTCGATCTTGACCCTGCAGCCGCTCCTGCCAGCTGTGGCCGTCCGCTCTGTAATGGTTTGACCAGATCGGCGAGAGTCTCGACAAGGCATGATCATGCCGTTGACGTTGGCTGAACACGTACGTCGGGCTGGCCTGCGCAACCATCATCAACGCCTTTGCGTGGGACCGTCAGCTTACAAGGGCGTCGAAACGTTCTCTGATTAGTTTGAACATGGCCTTATCGCGGTAAGAGGCACCCTGGACCGCGTTGCGCTCCCGGACGAGTTCTTCGAAGTCGCTATCATCGAGCGGTATCACGAAGCCATTTCCATCCATCGCGGTATCTCTGCACCTTTGAATAAAAAGCGTCTTGTCGTAGAGTTTTCGACAGGTGATGAAACCAACTCTTCCGCGATGATCCGAGAAGCGATTCGCTATCTGGTCAAGCTCTGGATTCCTCGGGTCTTTTCTATAATTTTTGCACTCAACGGGAATTTGAGATGCTCGGTGCTGAGTGAGCCAGAAGAATGTTCCCATGTTGCTTAAATTGTCATAGCAGATGTCTATGCGCTTCCGTCCTTCGTGGATTTCGCGCTCTAAGCGCACATTCCCCAGGTGCGGGTAAAACAGGGCAGACATCAGTTGCTCTACAGCCTGATGATACAAGTGTGCTCCCGTCTTGCCGGCCTGTATGCCCTTCATTCGGCCAAGCAAAGCATCGTAATCTGGGGTTGGCACGTCAAGCCTCTGAGCTAGCTGCTCATGGGTAAGGACGGGGCTTGTTAAGTGCGAGATGGAAGACTTGTAGCGATCGAGAGCCCCTGTAAATTTCTGGGTGTACTCAACGATAGCAACTTTGTTTAAAGGGTACTTCTCCTTGAGCTTGTCTCTACTAACGTAGGGCGTTCCATTCTTCAAGATGGCAACGAGGTTGCTCCGGGCATCGATCTCCGCAGCCTCGTGGAGCGGAGCTAGAAAGCCGTTATAATACTTCTTCTCGTCGAGGGTAAGTTGAAATCGGACGATTGATTTCGGGATCAAAAGAAGCGGGTCATCTTCGACTCGCGGCAAATCTACATAGTCAAACTCCCACTCGCATTTGTCTGGATTCCAGATTGCGCCGCTGTACTGAGGTTCCAGGGGTATATGGTAAAACTCGGCGGCCTTTTGTGTGTAACCAATCAGCGCTCCTCTTAGGATGTGTGTCGCGATGTCCGAAACGATATCGTGTTTGATGCCGGGGATGAAAAGTGCAGTGTCTTCGAGATCTGCTAGCACCCCCGACTTCGCGGCTTTGCTGCGTCGGATCATCCTTGCGACGCTCTCGGCACCTAATCCACCCAGGCCGCGTCCGCGTGATCGGCCTTTTGAGTAACCCAGGTGAGTCTCGTTTGGTTCATTCAGTTGGCCTAGGAGGTCATAAACCCGGTCGCTGTCATCTTTGGTTATAGCCATTAGCAGCTCATGAAAAAATGAAACCAGGAGCATTTGGCATTTCTCGGAGAACTCAGATTGCTGGATTCGGATCGCGCGAGGGTCCATGAAGACCTGCGAGTCCGTTTCCGTATCGACATCTACAAAGTCAAGCTCCGGCTGCGAACGTCCCAATTCGTAGTATTCCGAAACCCTCATGACGCTCCAGATGTCGCTGGGCCCGATAGCGGAAGGTAATGCTATCCACACCCTGGGTGAACTTCAACCATAAGAACGGCTGCTTACTTAGACCGCCGTTCAGGCGCGATGATGACTATCGGTGGGACGCTGCAACCGAAGAACCCAGGTCGCCTGGTCTTCTGGCGGTCCGGGGTCCTCGGTTGTCTGACAGCGCGCCGCCAGTTGGGTTGCCAGTGCTTGCGCCTGGCGGCTGGGTTCCGTGTGATGTGGCGCAGGGGGTCGGCTCTCTATGGCCCCGGTCGGTGCGGCCGATAGCTCCTGACGACTGATTCGACGACTCCGCCGCACCGGTTGACGCGCTGCTGCCAGATCAAGGTTGTGCCGACTTCAATGCCGAAGAGTGCTGCAAGCTCCGGGTCGGCGGCGACCTCGCGCTGTTGAGTGTCTGATTCGGGGTGCCGTTCGGAGTTGTGCCTCTCGTGGACTCTCCTTGCGGAGGTGCCACGACCGTGCTCGGTGTTGACTAACCCTGCGTCACGTAGGACGGCGATGGCTTGACGGACAGTGCCACGACTTGCCCGGAACTCCGAGGTAAGGGCGCTCTCCGTCGGCAGGAGTGCGCCCGGGGGGATGCTGCCGCTCTCGATGCGTTCCCTGAGTTGGTTCGCGATGACGCGGTAACGGGGCTGTCCGTAGTGCGGGGTGGGCACTCGGTCACCGTACCTGGCACTTGTCGTATCAAGTGTCAACCAGGAGGCAAGTTTCCATGTCTAGACAACTCATTCAGTTGTAGGTACGTTTCCGGGTGTGCGGTCAGGATGACGGCTTGTATCAGGGGTGGTGTCGCGCTGCTCCTGGTCGCACGTGACGCGCGGCGTCCTATCGGACCGGTTGCGGTAGTCGCGCGTACAACCTGGCTCGGCGATACCCGACCCGTCTGCGTCGGACGGTGCGCCGTGCCCTCACCCGGATCGGTGGCCGGCTGCGTGTGCGCGTGGCTGACGACCGGTCCCGGCCTACCCGTGGAGGTGCGATGTCTGGCTCTCATCGTCGGCGGCATTGGTTCTTGGTCTGGAGGTTTCGTAGACGTTCGCCGTCCAGTCCCGGCGGAAACGCGGCCACCTCGGGCCGCTGTACGCCCTGCCTGACGCCGTTGCACGCGTGGGCCAACGCGCCGACCCGGAAACTGCCGGTGCTGAGGAGTGCGCCGCTGATGACACCGGCCCAGATCTACCGGGGCAACGGTGGGCGGTGGGTGCGGTGAGCATCGCGGGCAAGCTGAACAGCGGCAGCCACCCGGCATGGTGTGCTCCCGACCGATGCGGCCACCTGGTGCCGCCGCTGATGGCCCACATGCCGCGTCGTCACCGTGGCGCGATGCAGCGTCTGGGCGAAAGTCGGCAGAGCGGCCAGGTCGTGACGTACCTCGTCGGCTCCGACGCTCGCGTGCCCCTGGTCGCGGTGCACGTGACGAGCCGGGGCGGGATCGCCTGGGTGGCTCTGTCCCCTTCGCAGGTTGCCCAACTGATCGGGCAGCTTCGCTCCTTGTTGGTGCAGGCCGGAACCCACACGGAGGCCACCGGTGACTGAACCCGAGGCCACGAACGAGCGGGGACCGACTCCGTCCGCGAATCCCGCCGACTGCCCGAGCTGGTGCCGAGGGTGCGGCCCGAACGACCCGATGCATCGGGGCCTGCTGCGAACCATCGGCCGGGAGCGGACCGGCTGGATCAGCGTGCAACTGCTGACGGACCGATTCTCCCGCCGCGACCTGGCCGTGAAGCTCGACGCCAGCCGCAGCGGTGCCACCGAATCGGTCTTGCTCTCCCGGACTCAGCTCGACCGGCTCATCTACGAGTTGACCTACGCCCGCCTGGTGATGATGACCAAGGGGCAGCCTCTGGAAGGGTGCCATGAACACCTCTGAGCGTCGGCCCATCGGTCGGGTGCCGTCGACGAGTACTCGGCCCGTGAAGCGCCCGGTGCCCGTCGTGCCTCCGGTGCCTGAGCGGCCCGCAGGCGGGACCGCCTGGCAGACGTTGGAACGTCTAGGGGGTACGGTGACCGGTGTGCAAGGCCGGGACTGGCGCCCTCGTTACCTGCAACTCGCAGAAGAGTTGCGGGCAAAGATCGTGGCCGGAGAACTGGCCCCCGGCACGCTCATGCCGAGCGAGACCGAGCTGGCCGACTCGTCCGGCCTGTCGCGCACCAGCGTCCGCAACGCCATCCGACAGCTTCGGGAGTGGGGCCTGGTCCGTGCGGAGCAGGGGCGCGGCACCTACGTACGGGCACCCCGTCAGCGGGTACGGCGGCGCAACGCCGAGCGCTACCAGTGGGAGAAGGACCGGGCACTGCTCGACGAGTCGGAGCGGCTGAAGACCGGGGCCACCGAGCACGACACCGGCCTGACCGTCGATGACCTGAAGTTCCACGCCGAGTACGCCCGCGTGGAAGCTGATTCGGACATGGCGGCGGCTTTGCAGGTCGAGCCCGGCACCCCGTTGTTGCGGCGGGTCTACTGGACGACCTCTCGGCATGAGAACGCCCCGCTGACCATGTCGTACTCCTATCTGCCGTACGACCTGGTGGCCGCGAACCCGGACCTGCTCGACGCGGGTAAGGAGCCCTGGCCGGGCGGCACGCAGCACCAACTTCACACCCTCGGTATCGAGGTGGACCGGATCGACGACGAGATCCGTGCGCGCCCACCGTCGCCCGACGAGGCCGAGTTGCTGGACATCGACCCAGGCGTCTCGGTGCTCACCGTGCGCAAAACCTCGATCGACACCAAGGGCCGCGTCGTCGAAGTAGCCGATGTGGTGATGCCGGGGGACCGGACAGAGTTGGTCTACTCCCACAAACTGCAACGGTGGAAAACTTGACGCAGCTCGTCTCGGTCATCACGCCCGTCCACGCGCCCAGCATCGAGCATCTGCCCGGCGCGTACGACTCGCTGGTCAAGCAGGAGATGCCGGACGGGTGGGACTGGCAGTGGCTCGTCCAGGAGGACGGGCAGACCGGTGCGCTGAACGGTGTTCTGCCGGACGACCCTCGCATCAGCATCGGCGGCGGTCGTCCCGGCGGGCCAGGTGTTGCCCGTACCTCCGCTCTTTCCCGGGTCGCCGGGCAACACGTGAAAGTCTTGGACGCGGACGACCAGTTCACCCCCGGTGCCCTCGCCCGGGACATCGCCGCCTTCGAGGCGCATCCCCAGATCGGCTGGACGACTTCCCGCGTCTTGGACCTGATGCCGGACGGGTCCACCCTCGGCTGGGACAAGGACCCGGAAGGCGGAACCATCGCCCGCGGTGCCGTCCTGGCCTTCTGGCAGGCCAACGGATACCGGTCCCAGGTGCACCCCGCCACCCTGTGCATCCGCAGGGATCTGCTCCTGGCGCTCGGCGGCTGGATGGCGCTCCCCGCCTCCGAGGACACCGGCCTACTCCTGGCCGCGAGCGCGGTCAGCGATGGCTACTTCACCCGCGAACACGGTCTGCTCTACCGCAAGTGGCCGGGTCAGGTCACCAGCCAAGCCGCCCACCGCGAGCCCATCGAGTACGAGGGTCGGATGAAGATCATCGAGGCCAGAGCCGTAGCCCTGGCCTCGATGCTCCCGAACGGGCTGCCGCTCACTCCTGCGGCGTAGCCTCGTGCCCCGGCATCCCATGGGTACGCCGTCGCTGCTTCATCTCTGCCTCGTAGATGTGCCGTCGACCGCCGGCTAGCTCGTCGCGGGCGTACCGCTCGATCTCCTGGAACGCGGCGTAGTACCCATCGTCGAACTCCTCCACGACCTGGAACGTCCACCGTCCCGGGAGGACGTTGCGGCCCACCAGCTCGTGCTCGACCCGGTCGGCAACCTCGTCATGCCCGGCCTCGCGGAGCAGCCGGATCGCTCGGTCAAGAGTCAGATCCGCGCCGCCGACAAGCTGGTGCGCCGAATACAGGTGGCCGCGTACGCGGTGGATCGTCTCCATGGCTTTGCTCAGCTCACCCAACGCCTCGACGGTCCTGTCGTCGACTCCGGCTGGCCGTGCGTGCGTCTCATCCACTGATCTCATGTCACCGGGCATGGTGCCCGAGATACCCCAAACAGCCGAGTTAGTACCACCCCCCAAGGCCCGGAATGCCTTGCGGATCAACGCTTCTGGGCAAACTTGTTGACTTGTCTGCCAAGTGCCGTCTACCTTCAATCGCAACTTGGCAGACAAGTCAACAAGCTGGAGGTTGAGCGATGGCTCTGCGAGGCGGAACGCGGTTCGCTGTGCGGTTCGAGGACGTGTTCCCGGCTGGGTGCGCGCTGGTGCCCGAGTCCCTGGGCGAGGTCGAGGACTACGACGAGAAGACGGGCCGACGGTCGCCGGCCAAGGACAAGCTGACCGGCCAGCGGGTGTGGCAGGTCCGGGTCATGGATCTCGACCCTGAGCTTGGCAAGCGGTCCCGGGAGACGACGGTGAAGATCTCGGCCGATTACCAGCCGGTGCCGCCCACGGGTGGCCTGTTCGAGGCGGTCGAGTTCGACGGGATGACCGTCACGCCGTACGTCGGCAACAACAACCGGATGGCGTATTCGCTGCGGGCGACCGGGTTGCGTGCGCCGGCGGGTGTCAACCAGAAGGCGTCGGCGTAGCCGGTTCTGGTCAGGGCGGGGCTGTCAGGTCTTGGCGGACGGCAGCCCCGCCCTGGTGTCTCTTCCCCCTGCTCTGTCGAGAGAGGTGCAGACGTGTCCAAGGGTAGGCGTCGGGCTGGCCGTGGCTGGCCCCGGTGCGGTGTGTGTCAGGCCCTATTCAGCCTGGCCGGAGGTGCCAAGTGATCGGGCGGCCTCGGGGTGAGGTGTTGATGACCTCGGCCGGGGATCTGCTGGTGATCCGGCCGAAGAAGCTCAAGCTGCCGTTCTGGATGGTGCTGCTCGGCCTGCTGCTGAGGTGGTCCGGGCGGGTCCTCTGGTGGTGCCTGCGGCACCCGGTGGCCACGGCTTCGGCGGTGCTGGCGCTCTGGCTCTACGTCGCGTTCAACTGGCTCGGCCTGGTGGTGCCGCTCGTGCTGGTGGCTGCGGTGTCGGTGGTGTGGCGGTGGCGTGACGAGTCGTCCTGGTGGGCCTGGCTGGCGGGTCCGCTGCTCGGCTCGTGGCGTCGGGTGTTCGTCTACCGGCGGGCGTGGCGGGAGGCCATGACCCTCTGCGGACTATCCGAGGTGTACGACCATCGTCCGGTCCTGCCCGAGCTGCTGCGGGTGCGTTCGGATCAGGCGCTCGACGTGCTGACCGTCCGGATGGTTCGGGGGCAGACGCCGGAGCAGTTCCAGGCGGTCAGCGCCAACCTGGCGTACGCGTTCGGCCGGCGGCACGCGCGGGTCTACTCCGAGCGTCCCGGCGACCCTCCGACCCGGACCGGTCGGGGTGCCTGGTTGCTGCGGCTCGTCGACCGGGTGCGCTATCGGGATCGTCCGACGCTGGTCTACCTGGCGCTGGTCCGTACCGATGCGCTGCGGACTGTGGTCCCGCCGTTCGCGGTGCCGGCGGTGCCGGACTTCACCGCGCTCCCGCTGGCCCGGCGCGAAGACCTGCGTACCTGGTCGCTGCACCTGCTCTCCACGCATGTCCTGGTGGGCGGTGCGACTCGGTCCGGTAAGGGCTCGGTGCTGTGGTCACTGGTCCGGGTGCTCGGCGGCGGGATCGCCTCGGGCCTCGTCCGGCTCTGGGTGATCGACCCCAAGGGCGGGATGGAGTTCGCTCTCGGCCGTCCGATGTTCGCCCGGTTCGCCGGCAGGTCGTTCGAGGCCATGGCCGATCTGCTCGACGAAGCGGTGGAGGTGCTGCGGGAGCGGCAGATTCGGCTTGCCGGCCGGGTTCGTGTCCATACCCCGACCGAGGCTGACCCCCTGGTCGTGGTCGTCATTGACGAGATGGCCGCGCTGACCGCGTACCTGCAAGACGTCGAGCTGCGCAAGCGCATCGCGTCGTCGCTGGGGCTGCTGCTGTCCCAGGGGGCCGGCGTCGGCGTCCTGGTGGTGGCCGCGTTGCAGGACCCGCGTAAGGACGTACTGCCGTTCCGGGATCTGTTTCCGACCCGGGTCGCGCTGGGCCTGACCGAGGCGTCGCAGGTCGACATGGTTCTTGGCGACGGTGCCCGCAAGCGGGGCGCGCTCGCGGACCAGATGCCCCGGTGGGCGAAGCGCGTCGGGTACGTCATCCTCGACGGCACCCCCGACCCGATGCGGGTCCGCTTCTCGTACCTCAGCGACGACGACATCCGCGACATGGCCCGGCAGTACCCGGCCCCGGTCGACGCCTCGGACATCCTCGCCCAGGTCGGCCGGGAAACCGCCACCGAACCGGTCCGGCCGCCGCTGCCCCGTAAGCCGTCCGGGCCGCTGCTCCCCGAATCCCTGCGCAACCTGCTCGACCGGGACACCAGGGGCGACGCCCGATGACCGCCGCGACGAACGGCCGGCGCTTCTACCGGCTGCGTACCCCCGAACCGGTCACCGCCGTCTCCGTCCGCGTCGACCCGGAGCGGCCCGACCCGTACCCCGTCTATCTGGCGGTTGGTGCCGGCCGGCGACGGATGGCCCTGACCCCCGACGAGGCGTGGGCGCTGTGGCGCTGCCTCTCCGAAGCGGTCGCCGCGCTCGGCAGCCCACCCGACTACATCCGCACCGACATTCGACCGGCCCGGAGGTAACCGCCGTGAACCCCCTCACCCGCATCATCGACCGGCTTCGGCGTCCGCTGCGCATCCGGCTCGTCGGCCCCTCCGACCAGACCGCCGCGGCCCTGCACGGCGTGGCGCACATGGTCAACCGCCGTCCCGACATGAACGGCCGACGTATCCGCATCGACCTGACCATCCGGGAGAAGCCGCTGGAGGAGTGGCGATGAGCAACGGCACCGAATCGGCGGTACGCCTGCTGATCCTGCTCGCCATCGGCACCATGGCCGGTGCCGCCGCCTTCACCCACGTACACGACCTCTCCGTCGCCCACGGCCAACCCGACTGGATCGGCTGGGCCAACGCGGTAGCGGTCGAGCTGATGGCGATCTACCTCGGGCTGGAGATCCGTGCCCGGCGGCGTGCCGGTCGCCCGGTCGGCCTGGTCGGGTCGCTCCTGGTGGCGATCGCGCTGCTGTCCCTCGCGGCCCAGGTCGCGGAAGCCGAAGCGTCGGTTTGGGGCTGGATCGTGGCGGCGGTGCCGTCGCTGGCGTTCCTCGCGCTGGTCAAGGTCGTCTTGTCGAACGCCCCGATCATTGCGCCGGCAGACGAGCCGGACCAGCCGACCGCCTACCAGTACGAGGAACCCGCCGACGTGGAACCGCTCCGCCCTGCGGAGCCGACGCCGTCCATCGCCCCGGCCGTGGTGCCTCCGCGCGCCGTCGTCCCGTCCAACCGGCCGCACGTCGTCGGGATCATTCAGTGACCGCTCCGACCCTGCCCGGCCTTGAACCCGCCCCGACCCCGGTTGCACCTCGGCCGGGGTCGCGGGCGGCCCGCATGGCGCTGCCTCGCTCGGTCGACGTGCTTAAGGAGATCGCGGCCGAGTACGGCGTCTGCGTCCGTCCGCTCGCCATGCGCCGCACGGATCTCGCCACCGGTCTGACCGAGGTCATCGACCTGCCCTGTGGGGCGACCCGTGAGGACAAGTGCGCCCCGTGCGCCAAGAAGAACCGCCGGCTGCGGCAGGCGCAGATCCGGGAGGGCTGGCACCGCGACGACGAGCCGCTACCGCCACCGGAGCCGGCAACCGAGGAACAGAAGGCCCTCGTCCTGCTGCGCGGACACCTGGAGTTCTCCCGTGACGAGGCATCCCGGGCGAGCCAGTGGGACCAGGTCACCGACCTCGACGAGGCGATCCGGGAAGTGGAAGAGGCGATCACCGCCGAAGGGCTCCGGGGACGGATCGCGCCGCCGCACTCGACCGGCGACGAGGACCAGGACGACGAGGACAACGGCCGGCGCCGCAAGCGCTCCACCCGCCGGCGGCAGGATGCCCCGGACCTGCCTCGCCGCAAGGTCGAGCGCCGCACGGTCGGCAAGACCTACACCGCCCCGGACGGCTCGACCTACCGGCCGTCGATGTGGCTGACGCTCACCCTCGACTCGTACGGCCCGGTCCGCCCCGACGGCACCCCGCTCAACCCCGACCGGTACGACTACCGCCGCGCCGCCTGGGACGCGGTCCACTTCCCCCGGCTGCTCGATCGGTTCTGGCAGAACCTGCGCCGCTGCGAGGGCTGGAACGTCCAGTACGCCGGCTGCGTCGAGCCGCAACGCCGCCTCGCCCCACACGCCCACTTCGCCATCCGGGGCACCATCCCGCGTGACGTACTGCGGACCGTGGCGGCGGCGACCTATCACCAGGTGTGGTGGCCGAGCGTGGATGTGCAGCGGTACACCCTCGACCGGCTCCCGGTCTGGGACGAGCAGGCTTCGGCGTGGGTCGACCCCGACACCCGAGCGCCGCTGACCAACTGGACGGAAGCGCTCGACGCGATCGACGAGGACTCGGATGCCGAACCGGTGCACGTCGTGCGTTTCGGCTCGCAGGTCGATGCACGTGGTGTCATGCCCGGCACCGAGGATGCCGAGCGGACCATCCGGTACGTCACGAAGTACATCACCAAGCACACCGGCGACGTTCACAAGATCACGAGCGGCCGGCAGCGCGCGCACCTGGACCGACTGTGGCAGGAACTCCAGCTGACCCCGTGCACCGACCGCTGCGCGAACTGGTTGCTCTACGGCGTCCAACCGAAGGGGTCGAACGCGAAGCTCAAGCCAGGCCGGTGCAAGGGCAAGGTCCACCAGCGCGACACCCTCGGCATCGGCGGCCGGCGCATCCTCATCTCCCGCGACTGGTCCGGAAAAACGCTCTCCGACCACAAACACGACGTGCGGGCCTGGGTGCGGACGCTGCTCGGCGTGAGCGTCGGCTTGGACGCCGTCGACGACCAGGGCGCGACCGTCGAACCGGTCCGGCACGCCTGGGAACTCGCCCGACCCGACGACCCCGACGTGGGTCCGCTCGCTCACCGGCTGTTGCGCTCTATCAGCGAACGCGCCCGCTGGCGCGCCGAACTCCTGGCCGCGAAGGACCGGGCCGCGCAGCTCCCCGATGCCGCACCGAGAACGGGAACGGACGGCACGACGGGGGAGAGGCTTTGATGGCGGCGAACGATGGGCTGTGGACGATCGCGGACGTGGCGGCGTATCTGCGGGTGCCAACCGAGACGCTGTACCGCTGGCGGAAGGTCAAATTCGGTCCGCCTGCGGCGCGGGTCGGCCGACACCTGCGGTACGAACCGGAGACGGTCCGGTCATGGGTACGTGAGCAGGCGGCGGCCTGATGGGACACGTAGAGGACCGCTGGTACAAGGTGATCCGGCACGAAGGCGGCCGGAAGGAGCGGACCAAGTCGGATCTGTTCGGCAAGGGGATGCGCTACCGGGTGCGGTACATCGGCCCGGACGGCCGCGAACGTAGCCAGTCCTTCCCCGACCGGGCAAAGCGCGAGGCTGACGCGTTCCTCGTCTCGACCGAGACGGACAAGCTTCGGGGCTCCTACGTCGATCCGTCTGCCGGTCGGATGGCCTTCGCCGAGTACGCCGAGAACTGGTTGCGCACGCGCGCTTTCGACGAGTCGACCCGGGAAAGCACCGAGTTTCGGGTACGCAAGCACCTGCTGCCGTTCTTCGGCTCTCGGCAACTGGCCGCGATCAAGCCGGGACACATCCGGGAATGGGACGCCGGGATGGTCGGCAAGCTGGCACCCGCGACTCGGGCCGTCGTCTTCGCCCACCTGCGGACCATCCTCGGGGCGGCCGTCGACGACGAGCGGATCGCCAAGAACCCGTGTTCGGCAAAGTCGGTCAAGCCTCCGCGACCGGTACAGCGTCGGGTGGTGCCCTGGCGGTACGACCAGGTTTCGGCAATCCGCGGTGGTCTCGCTCAGCGGTACCGCCCGATGGTCGACCTGGGGGCCGGCTGCGGGCTGCGGCAGGGAGAAATCCTCGGTCTCGGGGTCGATGACGTCGACTTCGACGCCGGCTGGGTGCACGTCTCCCGTCAGGTCAAGCTAGTGAGGTGATCTCAGCGACTTTCAGGTAGGTATTTGTACTCGAAGTGAGTCAGGTGCAGCGCGGCGGCGACGATGTCGC
>NZ_JBNCKT010000074.1:0-28623 GCF_049841675.1 Micromonospora sp. DT4 | reverse complement strand
TGTTCTGTTTTTAAACCCTTTTATCCCCAACCTTCTGCACCCCTTTTTTGGGGGTGCCCGTTTACCGATCGATCGGTAACGGGCCTCGCGCAATTCGATCGTGGCCCAGCAGCCCGTTCACTCGCCGGCGCGCAGTACCTCGCTCAGCCGGTCGCGTCGCCGCAACGCCGACTCGACAGGTACGACCAGGGCGGCCGCCGCCAGCAGCGCCACGCTCACCAGGCCGAGCAGCCACCACGGCAGGACCGCCCCCGGGTCGGCGGCCTGGCCGGTGAGTAGCCGCAGGTCGAGCGGGCCGATCGTCAGTCGTGCGAGCAGGACCCCGAGGAGCGGACCGCACACCGCGGCGACCACGACCGGCGGCAACACTTCTCCGGCGGCGACCCAGCGGGCGTCGCGTGGCCGCAGGCCGAGGGTCCGCAGCCGGGTCAGGGTCTGCCACCGCTCCGACGCGCTCGCCGCAGCGGCGAGCGCGAGGCCGAGCAGCCCCAGCGCCAGCAGCACCCCGGCGGCCGTCCACGCCAGCCGCAGTAACCCGGCGGTCAGCGGAGCGACCCGCTGCGCCCGCAGGACGTCCGCGCGCAGCACGACGTCGGCGGCCACGCCGCTGGTCGACACGGCCCGCGCCGCGCCGGGGCCGGTTGCCCAGACGGTGTTCGGAACGGCGGGCAGCCCGGCGTCGGCGAGGGCCCCGGCGTCCACGATGACGACGTCACCGACGCCGTCGACGGACGGCGCGGTACCGACCGCGGTGAGGTGGATCGCCGGGGCGTCGTCCCGGGGTAGCTGCAACCGCATGCCGGTCCGCAGGTCGCCGTTGCTCGACCGGACCAGCGCCGGGACGTCCCCGCGACCAGGACCGGGTGCCGTGAGCCGGGTCAGCGCCGGCGCGTCGGGCAGCGGAGTGGCGGCCAGCAGACGCCGGAACGCGTCGGCGTCCACGATGACCAGGTGTGGGGTGAACAGCGTCGATTCGGCGAAGACGCGCGCCGAGTCGGTCACCTGCGCGACGACGACCTGTCCCACCCCTGGTGCGGCGGCGATGCGTTCGGCGACCGCGGGCGTGGCGGCCTCGGCTTCGGCGCCGACGTCGAGGCGGGCGTCCGCGCCGACGGTGCTCCAGGCGCCGTCGGCCAGGCCCCGGCTGACGGTGGTCCCGAGGATGAGCGCGAACGACGCGAGCGCCGTGGCACTCACCAGAACCAGCAGCGGCAGCGCACGCCCGGCCGTGGTGGCCGCCCGAGCGGCACCGAACACGGCCAGTGGGCGGCGCGAGCGCAGGGCCTGTCGGAGCGCGAACCGTGCCCCGAGGGGCAGCAGTCGGAGCAGGACGAGCGCGCCGACGAGCACGCCCAGCGCGAGGGCGCTGATCGGCAGGATCCGGTCGCCGGTCAGCTCGCCGGTGTCGCTGTCGGAGACGACGGGCAGGAGACCGCCCTGGTGCAGCGTGACGAAGGCGGCGACGGCGGCGATCAGGACTGCGGCCTCCACGGCGACGCGGCGCATCTCGCCGGTGGCCCGGACCCAGCGTCGGGCGGCGGGATTGGCGGGTCGACGCCGGTCCCGGCTGGCGCGGGCGGCGGCGAGGGTGCCCAACGTCGGCGCGGCCACGGCCCCGGCCAGGACCACCGGAACGGCCCAGGTCCAGGAGACGCCCGGCGCCGCCGCGCGGGCGAGCGCGAGTCCGACGGCAGCGGCCGACAGGGACAGCGCGGTGGACTCCATGACCAGTTCCGCACCGAGGTCGGGTAGCGCCGCCCCACGCTGCCGGGCGGCGCTCAGCGCCGGGCCACGACGGCGGACCAGCAGGGCGGCGGCGAGCAGCAGGACCAGTACCGTGGCGGTCAGCACCCCGGTGAGCAGGACGGCGACCTGTGCCCAGGCGGCGCTGATCCGCCCACGGGCGTCGCGCAGGGTGGTGTCGAGCTGCGACTCCCACTTCAGGGACTCGTCACGGTTCCCCGACGAGCCGGAGGCCGCCTTGAGCTGGACCACCCGGCTGGCGAGCGTCGCGGTGGTGTCCCAGGTGAGCGCGTCGGGTTCCGGGGTGAACTGGACGGTGCGCCGCAGTTGGTCCTCGTCGACGGCGAGCCGGGCGTCCGGCAACGACTCGCGCGACAACAGGCCGGCGAACCGGATGATCCCCACGCCGTCGACTCCGGGCACGGGGCGCAGGAGCGCCGGAGCGAGTAGCCAGGCGGGGTCGGCGCTGTCCGCGGGCCGGTAGATCCCGCTGATCCGGACGTCCCTGTCACGACCTCGGCCGTCCTTGACCGGGATTCGATCGCCGGGGCCGAGGTCGAGCGCGTCGGCGTCCGCTTCGGAGAGACCGACCTGCACCGGCCAGGGCGGTCCGCTGTAGGGGGACTCGACGTACTCGCCGGGGACGGCGGGGCCGGGCGCGCTCCCGGCGATCCAGGTCACGTCCGGGCCGCCGGCGTCACCGGCCAGGTAGGTGAACTGGAAGGTACGCGGGGCGTTGCCCTCGCTGACGCTGAGGATCGGACCGCTGACGACGGCGATGGGCGACAGCAGCGCCGCGTCGAGGTCGGGCCCGAGCGCGTACGTCGCCCGTACGCGGAAATCGTCGACCTCCTCGGCGAGGCCGGCCGTCCGGACCCGCCCGCCGGTCGGGCCGTCGTCGCGTTCCCACTCGGCGTGTGCGAGGACGTTCGAGTCGTGACCGGCCCGGCGGACCGTGTCCTGGACGGCGTCGTCGGCGGCGGCGCGGAGCAGCGCCGGAACGGCCCCGGCGAGCAGCGCGACGGCCGCGATGACGGCGGCGGTGAGCAGCAGCGGTCCGGCGTCGGCCCGGCCACGGCCACGGATGCTGGGCCAGTGCGGCGCGAGCCACCGGCGGGTCAGCCACCCTTTCACGGCGCCGCCCGCAGGTGCGCGGCGTCGGCGCGGCGGACCTGGACGGTGACCACGACCGCGACCGCCAGCAGGCATCCGGCCAGCAGCACGGCGAGGAGTGCGGCCTCGGCGGCCCACGGCCAGTGTGACTGGGCGGCCGGGACGGGCGCGGCGCCGGTGTCGGAGCGGATGAGCAGGGGAGCGACGACGCGGGTGGCGAGCGCGCCGACGGCCGCGCCCGCCGCGAGCAGGGGCAGCAGAACGCCCGCGTGCTGGCCGAGCAGCACGGCCCGGATACCGCGCCGGGACATCCCCAGGCCGCGCAGCCGAGCCACCTCGACGGCGCGGACCTGTAGATCGCAGGTGACGTGCAGGACGACGCCGGCGAGCAGCAGCAGGGCCGCGGCCGGGACGATGAGCCGGAGCGCGCCCGGCAGCCCGGCCCGCAGCGGGCCGCCGGTGAGGCGGGCCGTCTCCGCCTCGCGGGTCGCGACGCTGCCCAGGTGCAGGGCGGTGGCCCGTTCGGCGGCCCCGGGACCGGCGGGGTGGCCGACCCACCAGGCGTCGACCGGGAACGTCAGATCGCCGGTGACGACGCGTGCGCGGGACAGCGTGTCCAGGTCGGCCAGGACGGCGACGGCGCCGGGGGCGGACGGTACGGTCGGCACGACCTGGGTGACGACGATCGGGACGGGCGTGATGCCGATCGTGACGCTGAGCTGGCTGCCGTTGTCGGCACCGACCTCGTCGGCGAAGCGGGCGGAGACGGCGACGGGCACCGGACCGGGATCTGGGAAGGCGCTGGCGACGAGGGTCCGGGCGGCGTCCTCGGCACCGCCGAGTTCGACGGTCGCGGCCATCCGCAGCGCGGTTCCCGTCGGCGTGGCGGACAGCGTGACGTTCGGGTCGCTCACCTTGCCCGGGACCGGTGGCGCGGACGTGGCGGTCCAGTCCGATCCGTCGGTGGTGCTCTCCGCCGAGCCAGCGGGTGGCACGGTGAGCGTGACGGCTACGGCCACGGGTTCGCCGACCGTGTCGGCGGTGACCGGCAGGGCGACCGCGACGAGGCGTAGCCCGTCGGCCGTCGCGCAGGTGGGCAGTCGAACCTCCCGGCCGTCGAGCGGTACGGCGGGACCGGTGCAGGACGTGCGGAGGCCGGTGGCGTCCTGCAAGAGCACCCGGGGCGTCACGGCGAGCGGGGTGTCACCGACCGCGGTACCGCGCAGGACGAGCGGGGCCCCGGCCGGAACGGCGATGCCGGCGACCCGGGTACGTGGTGCCAGCGTGGCGGCCACGTCCGCCCATCGCCGGTCGCTGTCCACCCGCCCGCGTAGCAGCGCGTCGGCGCGGGTGGTGTCGACGGCGACCAGGCGCGGCGCGTCGCCGGCGGTGCCGAGCCACTGACCGACGGTGGTACCACGGTCGAGGGCCGGACTCACCGCCCCCGCGGTGGCCGCGCTGACGAACGCGCCGTCTCCGGCCACCGGCGCCGTACCGAGGGTGAGTGCGAGGTCGGTGCCGACGGAGAGCGCGGCTTGGTCGCGCTGCGACTGGTGCCACGTCGTGTCGAAGGCGAGGCCGAAGGTCGCGGTCGCGCAGGCCAGCCCGACCAGCAGTCCGGCGGCGACCGCCTGGGGCCGGCGGGCGGCCTCGGCGACCGACAGCGGGAGCGCCAGCCCGCGAGCGCGGTACGCCAGCCGGTCGGCGCCGCGCAGGGCGGGCAGTACCACCCGGAGAGCCAGGGCGGCGCCTGCGGTGAGCAGCAGCGCCGGCGCGAGCACCCGCATCGCGTCGGCGCGTGGGCTGGCGGCGGCGGGCTGCGCGTACAGCTGCCACCATCCGGTGGCGGCGAATACCGCGAGCAGCAGGTCGGCGCCGGACCGGGCCAGTAGTTCGCGGCGGGTGCCCCGGTCGCCGGCTGCCGGGACGGGCCGGGTCGCCAGGACGGTGAGCACGGCGGCCAGCACCAGCGCGCCGCCGGCGACCGCGACGACCTGGGCGCCGACGATGGCCGGCCGGACCGTGAGGCCGGCGTGGTCCAGCGGTGGCAGGTGGGTCAGGCCGGCGTGCAGGGACGAGGAGGCCGGTACCGCCAGCGCGGCGGCGACGGTGGCGAGGAGCACGGCCTCGAGTGTCGCGGTGGCGGCGAGTTGGCGACGGCTGGTGCCCACTGCGGACCGCAGGGCGGTCTCGTCGGCCCGTATGCCCGCCGTCAGCCGGCCGGCGAGGACGAGTGCCGTCGCGGCCAGGAAACCGCCGAGGACGGCGATGGCGAGCACGACGGCGGCGGTGACGTGCCGTTGGTCGTCGGAGGCCCGCAGGGTCAACGGCAGGTCGGAGGCGACACGTGCGAGCGTGACACGGTCGCCGAGGGTGCCGGCCAGCCGGCGGTCGGCGTCGCGGACGTTCCCGGCCACGGTCTCCAGGTCGCGGCGGTTGGCGTGGGACAGGTCCGGATGGGCGCTGATCTCCATCCGGTCGACCGTGGCGCCGGTGGTGAGCAGGTCGGCGAGGTCCATGAGGAACGGGCCGTAGGCGTTGACCGGCTGGAGGAAGCGGCCGTCCCGGTAGCCGGTGGCGGAGCCGGCCGCGGCGAGGGGGTCGCGGTCCCAGCCGCGCCCCGGCAGCGGGCGTACGACGCCGACGACGTTCACGTCGATGGCCGGGACGGGCGGGTGGGCCAACTCGGCGCCGAGGCGCACCCGGCTACCGGGGGTGAGGCCGAGCAGTTGGGCGGTAGACTCCAGCAGCACCGCGTCGCCGGGGTGCTGCGGCCAGCGTCCGGTGACCAGCTCGGCGCGGGCCGGCAGGTCGTCCAATCCCGACAGGTACGCCTGGGCTCCGACGGTGGTGCCGGGGACGAGCGCGGGCGGCAGCGCCCGCAGCACCGTCGACGCCCGCGCGGTTGTCGTCACCGGGAACGGTGCGAGCGCGGAGGCCACCACGGTGCGGGTGTCGGCGGCGACGGTCGGCGCGTCCGGGCCCTCGACGGTGCCGGTGTAGACGGTCGCGTCGACGGCGGCGGGGGCGGCGCGGGCCATGGCGACCTCCAGCGCCCGCTCGGCGGTGCGGGTGACCAGGAGGGTGCAGGTGCCGAGCAGGGTTGCGCCGATCGTGACGACCCCGAGGAGGGCTGCCAGCAGTGGCCACTGCGCGCGGGCACGCCGGCTGACCAGCCTCAGCATCGTCGCGTCACCCGGCGTCCGGCACGGGCTCGTACGGCTGCCCGGCCGCCTGGTCGTCGAGGTGCCCGTCCTGGATGCGGATGACCCGGTCGGCCAGGGCCATCATCACCGCGTCATGGGTCGACACCAGTACGGTGACGCCTTCGGATTCCGCGACCCCACGTAGCAGGGCCATCACCGATAGGCCCGTCTCGGCGTCGAGTTGCCCGGTGGGCTCGTCGGCGAGCAGTAGCCGGGGCGAGGCGGCCAGCGCGCGGGCGATCGCCACCCGCTGCTGTTGGCCGCCGGACAGCTCGGCTGGGCGCTGCTGGGCGTGGTCGGCCAGGCCGACCAGTTCCAGCAGCAACGCGACCCGCCGCTCGCGCTCGGCCGGGGCGACGCGGGCCAGCCGCAGCGGCGCGGCGACGTTCTCGGTGGCCGACAGCACCGGGATCAGCCCGAAGCTCTGGAAGACGTACGACACCTTCTCGCGCCGCAGCCGGGACAGGCCGTCCTCGTCGAGCATGGTGACGTCGGTGCCCTCGATGTGCACGCTGCCGGCGTCCGGGCGGTCCAGGCCGCCGATGACGTTGAGCAGGGTGGTCTTGCCCGAGCCGGACCGGCCGACGAGCGCCACCATGGAACCGGCGGCCACGTCGAACGACACGCCGCGTAGGGCGTGGACGACGGTCGGCCCGGCGCGGAAGCGTCGGTGCACGTCGCGTACGCGCAGCAGCGGTTCGGCGCTCATTCGCCGCTTCGCGAGTCGGAGCGGATCGTGATGTGGTCGGGTTCCAGGGCCAGCCGGACCCGTCGTGTCAGCGCCAGCGCCTGGCGGAACTCGCGGGGTACCTGAACGCGTCCGGCCCGGTCCATCACGGCGTACTCCTCGGCGATCATGTGCGTGTCGCCCTCTGCGTCGGTGGTGGTGCGGCGCAGCACCTCGCTGCTGGTGCGACCGTCCCGGATCGCGACGGTCCGTTCGACCTGGCTGCTGACCTCCGGGTCGTGGGTCACCACGACGACGGTGACGCCGTACCGCCGGTTGACGTCCCGCAGTACGCCGAAGACCTCTGCGGAGGTGGCGGCGTCCAACTCGCCGGTCGGTTCGTCGGCGAGCAGGACCCGCGGTTGGTTGGCCAGCGCCACCGCGATGGCGACCCGCATCTGCTGCCCGCCGGAGAGTTGCCCGGGGCGCCGCTCGGCGCAGTCGGCGACACCGAGGCTGTCCAGCAGTTCGGCCGCGCGCTCCCGGCGCTCCTTCTTCGCAACACGGGCCGCCGTCATCGGCAGGTCCACCATCTCCCGTGCGGTCAGGTAGGGGATCAGGTTGCTCGCCGTCTGCTGCCGTACGAACCCGACGGTGTGCCGCCGGTAGTCGACCCGGTCCGCGCGGGACATCGACAGCAGATTCCACTTCGCGACCCGGACCTGGCCTGCGGTGGGGGCGTCGATGCCGGCCAGGATGGAGAGCAGCGTCGACTTGCCCGACCCGGAGGCGCCGACGACGGCGACCAGCTCACCGCTCTCCACGGCCAGGTCCAGTCCCTGCAGGGCCTGCACCTCGATCGAACCGGTCTGGTAGATCCGCACCAGGTTCTCGCAGACGATGAGCGCGTCCCGGCCGAACTCGGGTGCCCGCGCGGACGGCTGCGGCAGGGACAGCGGTGTCGTGGACATTGCCAGCAGTTTCGCAATCGGCGGCGTGGTTGGCCATGCCCCGGGCGGCTTTTCTGCGCCGTTTCCGGGAGCACGCCCCGGACGGCGTCGACGCCGTTGTCGACGCCGCGCTGATCGGCGACGCGCTGTTGCCCGCGGCTCGACGGCGGCGCTGTGGCCCTGCTGTACGGCAGTCCAGACCAGGCGCGGGTCGACGAGCGAGGCATCCGGATCGTGGCCCCGTTCGTGCACGACTACGACGGGCGCCCCGACAAGCTCGGTCTGCTGCTGCGGCGGCGGCCGCTGCTGGGACGGGCCGGCCTCCTCGAATGAGGACGCCGGCCCGCGCCGCGGGCCGTCACAGCGGCGGGGCGATGTCCCGCCGCTCCTCGACCCGGCGGTACTCGACCGGCTGTTCGGTGGTGGTCACGACCGCGGTACGGCGACGCTGGAAGATCAACGCCGTCATGATCAGACCGAGTACGCCGGCGCCCATCAGGATCCAGCCGACCACGTCGAGGTTGATGCCGCCGACGCTCGCGTCAAGGGCGAAGGTGAGAATCGCGCCGAGCGCGATCAGGAAGATGCTGGTGCCGATACCCACGACAGCCTCCTTAGGGGGTGTGGTGCGCTGTCGAGGTTCATCAGTACCCCGCCGTCGAGCAGCGCAATCGCTGTCGCCCGAGGGTGCCGCATCCGCCGATCTTGGCATCGGGTAGAGTCTGCTCCGTCGCCGGCGGTAGTCGGGGACATGCGGACGTAGCGCAGCTGGTAGCGCATCACCTTGCCAAGGTGAGGGTCGCGGGTTCGAATCCCGTCGTCCGCTCGCGATCCGTCTCGACGGGCCTGGTTGCCGGGTCGAGCGGGCACCACGGGCGATTGGCGCAGTGGGAGCGCGCTTCCTTGACACGGAAGAGGTCACTGGTTCAAACCCAGTATCGCCCACCAGTTCGTTGACGGCTCGTCACCGGTTCTGCGGTGACGAGCCATTTCACGTCGGCGTGCCCGGGGGCTCTCGACGCCGGGCCGACCGTCGAGAATCCGGTGGCGGGGTGGACCAACCGTTGCGAGACTCGGTTCCGTGCCCGAGCCGGACCGCTTCCGAGCCGCCGTACACCTCTGGGCGGCCGGCGGTCCCGATGCCGCGACGGCCGCCGACGCGGCCCGGGAGTCGGCGGCCGGCCTGCGTGCCGTCGTCCTCGTCGAAGGGGTCAGCGACCAGCGCGCGGTGGAGGCACTCGCGGAACGACGGCACCGTGATCTCGCCGGTGAGGGTGTCTGCGTGGTGCCGCTCGCCGACTGACGATTACCGCGTCAGCGGCCCACGCATCGGATGGTCCACTACCTCGTCGGGCCGGCCGGCCCGAGGCGACCGCCAGGCGTTTCAGCGTTCCCGGACCACTGCGACCGGGCAGCCGGCGTGCTGGATCACCTGCTGGCTGACCGAGCCGAGCAGCATCCCGGCCAGTCCACCCCGACCCCGGCTGCCGACCACCACCAACTGGGCCGACCGGCTGGCCTCGATCAGCGTCGCCGCCGGACTGCCTCCGACGAGGTCCACCGTGAGGTCCAGCTCGGGGAACGTCCGCCGCCAGGGCTCCACCGCCTCCTCGACGGCGGCCCGCTCGTCGGGCGTACCGGCCGCCCCACCCGGGCCCGGCGTCCAGGCGTGCAGCACGCGCAGCGGTACCCGTCGCTGGGTCGCCCGTTCGGCCGCGAAACCGAGTGCCACCAGCGACGGCTCGGAACCGTCCACACCGACCGTCACGGGGTCGGTCGGGCCGTGGGCCGCGCCGTCGCGCACCACGACGACGGGGCAGTGCGCGTGTGCGGCGACCGCCACCGCCGTCGACCCGGCCAGCAGTCCGCCGAACCCGCCGTGGCCCCGGCTGCCGAGCACCAGCATCCCCGCGTCGGCGGAGCGTTCCTGCAACACCAGCGCGGGCGGCCCGTCGTACACCTCGCCGGTGACCGCCAGTCCGGGATGCGCGGCGGCGGCGTCCGCGGCGGCCTTGCGGACCAGGTCGTCCGCCTGACGGCGGGCGGTGTCGTCCGGCCAGATGCCGGGCGCCACGCCCGGGCCGACCCAACTGGCCACGGTCAGCCATTCGAAGATGTACGCCAGCCGCACCGGCTGGCCGCTGCGCTCGGCCTCGTCCAGCGCCCAGTTCAGGGCCACCGACGCGTCGGTCGAGCCGTCGTAGCCGACCAGGATCTCCGCGTCCCGCACGTCGTCCTCCTTCAGGGGTTGGTCGGGTCGGTCTCGCGGATCCACCGCCACTCGGCGACCTGCGGGTCGTCCTCGCCGTACCGGCGCGTGTAGTCGCGGGCCGCCTGCCGGGCGTCGACCATGTGCTGGCGCAGGTGCGCGACGCGCGCGCCCAGCCCGGGCACCCGGTCGATGACGTCGATGACCAGGTGGAACCGGTCCAGGTCGTTGAGCATCACCATGTCGAACGGGGTGGTGGTGGTGCCCTCCTCCTTGTAGCCGCGCACGTGCAGGTTGTCGTGGTTGGAGCGGCGGTAGGTCAGGCGGTGGATCAGCCACGGATAACCGTGGTAGGCGAAGATGATCGGTCGGTCCGCGGTGAAGATGGTGTCGAACTCGCTGTCCGGCAGGCCGTGCGGGTGTTCGGTGTCCGGTTGCAGGCGCATGAGGTCGACGACGTTGACCAGCCGTACCTTCAGCTCCGGCAGGTGGCGGCGCAGCAGGTCCGCCGCGGCCAGCGTCTCCAGGGTGGGCACGTCGCCGCTGCAGGCGAGGACGACGTCCGGCTCGCTGTCGTCGTCGGTGCTGGCCCACTCCCAGATGCCGAGGCCACGACGGGTGTGCTGGATCGCCTCGTCGACGGTGAGCCAGTTCGGCGCGGGCTGCTTCCCGGCTACCACCACGTTGATGTAGTGCCGACTGCGCAGGCAGTGGTCCATGGTGGCCAGCAGGGTGTTGGCGTCCGGCGGCAGGTAGACCCGCACCACCTCGGCCTTCTTGTTGACCACGTGGTCGATGAAGCCCGGGTCCTGGTGGGAGAAGCCGTTGTGGTCCTGACGCCAGACGTGGCTGGACAGCAGGTAGTTCAGCGAGGCGATCGGCTGCCGCCAGGGGATGGCCCGGGTCACCTTCAGCCACTTGGCGTGCTGGTTGAGCATCGAGTCGACGATGTGGATGAACGCCTCGTAGCTCGTGAACACGCCGTGCCGGCCGGTCAGCAGGTAACCCTCCAGCCAGCCCTGGCACAGGTGCTCGGACAGCACCTCCATGACCCGGCCGTCCGGAGAGAGGTGGTCGTCGCCGGGGACCGTGGCGGCCATCCAGACCCGGTCGGTCGCCTCGAAGGCGGCGCCCAACCGGTTGGACGCGATCTCGTCCGGGCCGAACAGCCGGAACGTCTGCGGGTTGGCGGCGATCACGTCGCGGATCCACGGCCCGAGCACCCCGGTCGCGCCGGCCATCGGCTGGCCCGGCTCGGGGACGTCGACGCCGTAGTCGCGGAAGTCGGGCAGGGCCAGGTCGCGCAGGACGACTCCGCCGTTGGTGACCGGGTTGGCGCTCATCCGCCGGTCGCCGTGCGGCGGCAGCGTCCGCAGCTCGTCGACCGGGGCGCCGGTGGCGTCGAAGAGCTCCTCCGGCCGGTAGCTGTGCAGCCAGCGCTCCAGCTCGGCCAGGTGCGCCGGGTTGTCGCGTACGCCCGACAGTGGCACCTGGTGCGCGTGGTAGGTGCCCTCCACCTCGGTGCCGTCGACCTCGCGTGGTCCCGTCCAGCCCTTCGGCGTGCGGAGCACGATCATCGGCCAGCGGGGACGCTCGACGACGCCGCCGGAGCGGGCCTGGCGCTGGATCGCGGCGATCTCGTCCAACACCCGGTCCATGGTGGCCGCGAGGGCGCGGTGCACCACGCTCGGGTCGTCGCCGGCCACCACGTACGGCTCGTAACCCGAACCCCGCATGAGGTCGAGCAGGTCCGCCTCGGGTATCCGGGACAGCACGGTCGGGTTGGCGATCTTGTAGCCGTTGAGGTGCAGGATGGGCAGCACCGCGCCGTCGCGTGCCGGGTTGAGGAAGACGTTGGAGAGCCAACTGCCGGCCAGCGGGCCGGTCTCCGCCTCACCGTCGCCCACCACGCAGGCGACCACGAGATCCGGGTGGTCGAACGCGGCGCCGTAGGCGTGGCTGAGGGCGTACCCCAGTTCGCCGCCCTCGTGGATCGAACCCGGCACGTCGGCCGCGACGTGGCTGGGGATGCCGCCGGGGAACGAGAACTGCCGGAACAGCCGGGCCATCCCGGCCTCGTCGCGTGCGACGTCGTGGTAGCGCTCCGACCAGGTGCCCTCCAGCCACGTGTTGGCCACGATGGCCGGGCCGCCGTGCCCGGGACCGGTGACCAGCATGGCGTTCAGGTCACGGGCGACGATCACCCGGTTGAGGTGGGCGTAGATCAGGTTGAGCCCGGGGCTGGTGCCCCAGTGCCCGAGCAGCCGGGGTTTGATGTCGTCGGGGGTCAGCGGCTCGCGCAGCAGCGGGTTGCCCAGCAGGTAGATCTGCCCGACGGTGAGGTAGTTCGCGGCGCGCCAGTAGGCGTCCAGCCGGCGCAGCTCGTCGTCGGTGAGTGCGCGCTGCACGTCTTCACCGTTGTCCATGATGCTGCCTCTCGCGGGTAGGGGGTGGGTGTCCGGCGTCCAGCCTCGCGGCTGCGGGCGCGGCCGGTCAGGGTCGTTGGTCCCTCCTCGGGTGGGCGTCGGGCCCGGTGAGCGGCACCTCGGCCAGGCCGCGTACGACGATCACCGGGGCGGGGGAGTGGTAGAGCAGGGACTGGGCGACCGCGCCGAGCATGGCGCGTCCCGGTTCGTCGCCGCGGGCGGCGACCAGCGCCACCTGGGCCGACCGTGAGGTGTCGATGAGCACCTGCGCGGGGTCGCCGCCCACGACCCGGCACTCGATGGGCACCCCGGTGTGCTGGTTGGCGTGGCGGGCCAGTGCCTCGTCGAGCTGTTCGGCGACCGCGTCGGTGTCCTCGTCGCTCTCCACCACCCGCAGGGCCACGAGGCGCGCGTCGCGTCGGGAGGCGCACTCCACCGCCCACCGCAGGGCGAGGTGGGAGCTGGGTGAGCCGTCCACCCCGGCCAGGACCGGGCCCTGCGGCGGCGGTTCGCGGCGGACCACCAGCAGCGGGCAGTTGGCCCGCGCGGCCAACTGCACGGCGGGCGTCTCGGCCGGGACGCACTGACCACTGCCGGCCATTCCGCTGTCGCCGACCGCCAGTAGGAAGGCCGTCTCGGACCGGCGGATGAGGGTGGGCAGCATGGCGCTCTCGACGATCTCGGCGCGTACGGTCAGCCCCGGTTCGACCTGGTGGGCGAGCTGGGCCGCACGGGTGATCAGACTCTCCGCCGCGTCGCGGGGCGCGGCGACGGTGTCCGCCGCGAAGGCGGCTTGCCAGTCGAAGGCGTGCACCAGGTGCAGGGGCCGACCGTGCCCGGCGGCCTCCTGGGCGGCCTGCTCGACGACCGGGAGGTCCCCGTCCGAGCCGAGGCCGACCAGCACCTCCGCGTCGGCCGATGCCACCATCCGATACCACCTCCCGGGCGTCGCGCCCGGCACGACCGCGCTGTTCCTTCACTGAGGGTAGTCGGGTGGTTGCGGTGGCGGGCCGGATCGGCCCGCGCCGCCGAAGGTCCAACCCGCATGGGGTGCGCGGACCCGAGGCGCACTGTCAACGAATGTTGACGGCGCTGGTGTTGTCAACGTATGTTGACGACATGAGTCAGGCGACAGAGCTCGCGGCGGCAGCCGGCAGCACCGACCCCCGGGTCGGGCTGCGCGCCGTCCGCGCGCTGCGCCGGCTGCTCGAGCGACTCGAGGTGGTCCAGGTGGACAACGCCCGTCGACAGGGCTGGTCCTGGCAGGAGATCGCCGACGCGCTCGAGGTCAGCCGGCAGGCGGTGCACAAGAAGCACGCTGGGCGACCAGCGGTCAACCAATCCTGGGAGGCGTGATGTTCGAACGGTTCACCGACCGGGCGCGAGGAGTGGTCCGGCGGGCGCTGGAGGAGGCCCGGGCCGAGGGCCGGCGGCCGATCGGCACCGAACACCTGCTGCTCGCCCTGCTCACCGACGAGGACGGCCTCGCCGGCCGCGTGCTGGCCGACGCCGGGGTGCGCGCCGACGACCTGCGCGAGCGGGTCCGCCGGCACACCACCGGCGGGGGCGCCGGGCTCGGCGACGCGGACGCGGCGGCGCTGCGGGAGATCGGCATCGACCTGGCCGCGATCGTGGCCCGCATCGAGCAGTCCTTCGGCCCCGACGCGCTGCGCGAGGCGGTACCGGCACCCCGCCGCCGCTGGGGGCGTCGCCGCTACCTGGGCGGGCCCTTCTCGCCCCGGTCGAAGAAGGCCCTGGAGCTGTCACTACGCGAGGCGCTGCGGCTGCGCCACAAGCACATCGGCACCGAGCACATCCTGCTCGGGGTGCTACGCGAGGGTCAGGGGCTGGGCGCGCTGGTGCTCACCGAGGCCGGGGTCGACCTCGACGATCTGCGCCGTCGGGTGGAGGCGGCACTCCGAACGGCGGCGTGACGGTCGCGTACGCGTTGAAACCTGTCTGTGGCACTTCCGACGCCGCGCGGTCACCGGGTCGCTGACGGCGGCCCGGTGCTGCACACTGGCGCCGTGGATGCTGGACAGGACAGGCGCCCCTCGGGTGGCGACGGCGGGCTGCGCTCCGCCGTGGTGGTCAACCCGGCAAAGGTCGACGATCTCGACGGGCTGCACCGCACCGTGAACGACGCTCTGGCCGCCGCCGGCTGGCCCGAGCCGCAGTGGTTCGAGACGACCGTCGACGACCCGGGTCGGGGCCAGACCGAGCAGGCCGTCAAGGCCGGCGTCGACCTGGTCTTCGCCTGCGGCGGCGACGGCACCGTGATGTCCTGCGTCAGCGGTCTCGTCGGCACCGACGTGGCCCTCGCCGTGCTGCCGCAGGGCACCGGCAACCTGCTCGCCGCCAACCTCGGCCTCTCCACCGACCTCGCGGCGGGGCTCCAGGTGGCCGTCGAGCGTGGTCGGCGGCTGCTCGACGTCGGCGCGGTGGAGGACCAGTACTTCACCGTGATGGCCGGCATGGGCTTCGACGCCCAGATGCTCGCCGCCACCAACGAGAGCACCAAGGCCCGCATCGGCTGGCCGGCGTACGTCATGGGTGCCGTGAAGCATCTGCGGGACCGGCCGATGCGGGTGCAGATCCGCATCGACGACCGTCCGCCGGTACGCCGCCGGGTCCGGTCGGTGCTGATCGCCAATGTCGGCCGGCTACAAGGCGGCGTACGTCTGCTCACCGAGGCCGAGCCGGACGACGGCTGGCTCGACGTCGCCGTGCTCACCCCGCGTAACCTGCGGCACTGGCTCGCGCTCGGCTGGGCGGTGATCCGGCGCAGCGGTCAGGTGCCGCAGATGGAGGTGTTCCGCGGCCGGACGGTGGTGGTCACCAGCAACCGCCCGCAACCGCGGGAGCTCGACGGCGACCTGATCGCCCCGGGGCGGCGGCTTCGCGCCGAGATCCGGCCGCGGGCGCTGTGGCTCTGCGTCCCGCAGCCCGCGGACGCCCCCGACCTGTCCGTCGATGCGCAGAGCGCCGGGGAGCGGGGCGAGCAGCTGATCGAGGAAGCGCGCCGTGAGTAGCACCCGGATCGTGCCGGAGACCCGGTTGATGGCCGACGAGGAACTGTCGGCCGACGACGCCTGGCGCACACTCCGCCGCAAGGGCGGCTGGCACCTGCTGCGCGACGCGTTCATCCGGTTCCGCTACGGCGACGGGTTCAGCCACTCCCGCGCGTTCGCGTTGCAGCTCTGCCTGGCCGTCGTGCCGTTCCTCATCGCCCTCACCGGTCTGATCAGCGAGCTCGGCGTCGAGGAGGGCGGCCGGGTCGTCGCCGACACCGTGCTGGCCCTCACCCCCGGCCAGAGCGCCGAGGTCGTCGGCGAACTGCTCGGCGATGGGGAACGCGTCGAGGACGCGGGGGAGCTGGCGCTCACCCTCGGTCTGCTCACCGGGCTGGTCGCGTTGACCACCACGATGGCCCAGATCGAGCGGGGCGCGAACCGCATCTACGGCGTCGAGCGGGACCGCCCGGCCCTCTCGAAGTACCTGCGGGCGGCCGTGCTGGCGGTCACCGCCGGTCTGCCCGCGCTGGCCGGCTTCCTGATCCTCGTCGGCGGCGGGGCGATGGGCGACTCGGTGCGCGAGCACTACGAGTGGGGTGAGCTGGCCAACATCGTCTGGAACGTGATCCGGTTCCCGTTGAGCCTCGGCCTGACCGTGCTCGCCGTGGCGGTGCTGTTCCGGCAAGCGCCGCGTCGCAACCAGCCGGGGCTGTCCTGGCTGTTCTTCGGGGCCGGCATCGCCACGGCCCTGTGGTGGCTGGCCAGCCTGCTGCTCGCCGCGTACGTCAAGTTCAGTGACGGCTTCGGGCAGACCTACGGCGCGTTGACCGGCATGATGGCGCTGCTGCTCTGGGCCAACCTGACCGGCATGGCGCTCTTCGGCGGGCTGGCCTTCGCCGCCCAGTTGGAGGCGCTGCGCATCGGCGTGCAGGAGCCAGCGCAGCCCGACCTGTGGGAGCCCGAGGCCGACCGCGCCGAGCTGTTCGACACCGGGGACATGACCGCGCTCTGACGGTCCTATGAAGGCATGAATAATTGATTTTGGGACGTGGGTGATTTCGGGGAATCACTGGCTGGGTGCTGTGAACGGTCAGCAGGTGAGGACTTGTTTGGCTAGTTGCTGGAGGTCGGCGCGTTTGTCGGTGTGCTGATTGCCCAAGTCGGCGATGGAGTCGACCCACCGCTGTCTGTCATTGACGGGGAGGCCAGCAGAGTTCTGCTTGACGTACTGGAGAGCGGACGACAGGCCGTCGGTGAACATAAGATCGACCGCGTGCATGGCCGTGGCCGCAGCGGCGGATGAGTGGCCGGACTCCTGGATGAGGTGCACGCGTAGGCTTACGTCGATGCCGCGTCCTTGGTCGCCGATCAGCAGGCGGTCACGGTCGCGGTCGCTTCGCAGCTCCTGGTAGTCGAGTACGAACTCGGCCTTGCCCGGCGCGCCGAACTCACCCAGCAGCGGCGTGGCCTTGCCGAACCACGTGTCTCCGCCGACCCTTCGGACGATCGTGGCCAGGTCGGCGCGGGCCTGTTGGCTGGTGAGTTGCTCCCGGTAGGTGTTGAGCACGTCCAGTTTCGCGTCCCGGTCCGGCGCGAGGAGCAGCTTGGCGACCGCCGGGCTGGTCGAGTCGTTGACCGCTTTGCCGCGCGCGGCCGCGCGTGTCAGTAGCAGCGGCGTGAACGAGCTGCCCATGTCCTCGAGCGAGCACCCTCAGCGGCTGCGCCACCACCGCCCGCATCAACACCGTCGACCCCACGATAGTCGGCGCAGCGTGAACAAGGTGCAAACCGGACACCGGCTCGGCACCCAACACATCCGGCGGCACCGACCCCCGCTGCAAACTCAGCGACACACCCGAACGCACCCACGCGAAGAGAAACTCGACACACTCCACGTCCACACCGCCCACCATCAACCCCCGACAACCCCTGGACCAGCACTCCAGCACACCAGCCAGAACTGTAGAAGCAACCGCTGCCCCTGCCGGTACCTTCGCAAAGAACCATGATCACGCAAGGTCTGCCCCATGATCACCCTGGGGTGATATCGACCAGCCCGGCAGGTTAAACGACAAGCTGAGGGCGTCCGGGTGTACGCCGGACGCGGATCGGGTACCTCGCCTCGCCAGGTACGACAAGGGAGGTGCGGGGTGACCGCGGTCAAAGAGGTGGCTCGGCGTCCGATCGGTCACTTCGCCGAACGGAGCATCGCCGGTCTGGTCGCCGTCATCGGCGCCGGTGCGGCGTTCGGACTGTTGCTGTTGCTCGTCCGGGTGCAGTGGAGCCCGTTGCAGGATGCCGACCACGCGCTCGCCGAGTGGTTCAACTCGCTCGTCGCCCCGCACCACCCGCTGGTCACCGTGCTCCAGGCGGTGACCGACCTGGGTGGCCGGCCGATCCTCATCTGGCTGGTCGCGATCCCGGCGGTCGGCCTGCTGATCCGGCGGCAGCCCCGGCTGGCCGTCTACCTGATCGTCACCGGGGTCGGCGGGCTGATCCTCGACCCGTCGCTCAAGACGCTCGTCGGTCGGCTGCGCCCGGTGGTGGACGTCCCGGTCGCCAGCGCTCCCGGCAACAGCTTCCCGAGCGGGCACGCGCTCGGCTCGATCGTCGCGTACGGGGCGCTGCTGCTGGTGTTCCTGCCGGCGATGGCGCCCCGCTGGCGCAAGCCCGCGATCGTCGGCGTCGGCGTGCTGGTGGCGCTGATCGGGCTGACCCGGATCGCGCTGGGCGTGCACTTCGTCTCCGACGTGCTGGGCGCCTGGCTGCTCGGGGCCGCCTGGCTGGGCGTCACCGCGTACGCCTTCCGGCTGTGGCGGCGCGAGCGCGGCAAGCCGGTGCCACCGCTGACCGAGGGCCTGGAGCCGGAGGCGGGGCACCACATCGCCCCCGCTCCGGCCGAGGAGCACGTGCTGGCCCACCCCCGCTCGGCGGTGGCCGAGCTGCTGGTCGGCTGGGTGCTCGTGTTCGGCGCGTTGTACGGCTTTGGCACGTTCGTCAGCTTCCACGCCAAGGGCACCTTCTTCGACGCCCTGGACACCGAGGTCCCCCGCTGGTTCGCCGATCGGCACAGCGACGTGTTGACCGACGTGAGCTGGTGGTGGAGCAAGTTCGGTGACACCCACGCGATCCTGCTGATCTCGCTGCTGTTCTGCCCGCTGGTGCTCGCGGTGTGGCGGCGTTGGCGGCCCGTGGTGTTCGTGGTGCTGGCGATGGTCGGTGAGCTGACCCTCTTCCTCGCCTCGGCGCGGGCGGTCGACCGGCCCCGGCCGCCGGTGGAGAACCTGGACGGGCAGATGCCCACCTCCTCGTTCCCGTCCGGGCACATCGCGGCGACGATCTGCGTCTGGCTGGCGATCACCCTCATCGTGTTCCCGCGTACCGACCGCTGGTGGCGGTGGATCTTCGTGGCGTTGGCCGTGATCATGCCGGCCGGGGTGGCCACCTCCCGGATGTACCGGGGGATGCACCACCCGACCGACTTCATGGGTGCGATCCTGCTCTCCGCGCTCTGGATCGGCCTGCTCTACCTCGTGGTCCGCCCCAACGCCGACCTGGCTGGCGGAGGGCAACCAGCCGGCCATCGAGTCGGAGGACGTGGACACCCTCGACGACGAGCTGGCCCGCGCCGGCCGACCCGACTGAGGTACCGCGATGCTGCGGGTGATGACCTGGAACATCCGCACCGGCGGCCGGGACCGTGGCGGCTCCGACCGGCTGGATCGGGTGGTCCAGGTCGTCGACCAGCAGGCGCCGGACGTGTTGGCGTTGCAGGAGCTGCGCGGCTTCGACCGGGCGGGGCTGATGGACACCATTGCGGACCGGCTCGGGATGACGCCCCACCTGGCCCGGTCCTGCTTCGGGCAGCCGGTGGCGGTGCTGGTCCGGCCGCCGTACCGGGTGCTCGCCGCAGGGCCCCTGCGGCGGCCGTTCCACCACGCCGCCGCCCGCGTCGTGGTGTCCACCCCGGCCGGGCCGCTCACCGTTCTCGGCACCCACCTGTACCCGTACTCCGGAGGCCGTCGACGGATGGAGGTCGACTGGCTGGTCGCTGCCCTGCGCCGCGCCCCCGGGCCGTTGACCCTGCTCGCCGGTGACCTCAACTCGCTCGACCCGACGGTCGATCACGCCGCTCGTCTGGACGGCCTGCCCGCTCTCTACAAGCGACGGCACCTCCGTCGGCGCGGCGGTGCCGTGGACACCCGCGCGGTCGCCCGGCTGCTCGCCGCCGACCTGGTCGACCTGTGGCCGTCCGCCAACGTCGACGCGCCGGAGGCCGCGGGTCTGACCGTCCCCACCCGGTTCGGCGGTGCGGAATTCGCCGGGATGCGCCTGGACTACCTGTTGGGCAGCTGTGCGGTGGCCGAGCGGGTGCGCGACTGCCGGGTGATCCGCGACGCGACGACGGACACGGCCTCCGACCACTATCCGCTGCTGGCCACCATCGACCTGTGACCGCGCCGGGGCCCGGCGGATGGCGTCGTCGGGCTACCGTGCCCACCGTGACCGACCGCCCCACCCTCCGTCCGCCGCTGCCCGCGCCGCCGACCGACCGGCCGGCCGCGCTGACGGTGACGCTCGCGGCCCGAGCGCCGTCGGCGGTGGGCACGGCCGAGCCGGACACCGTCGCGCTGCCGCTCGTCGCGGCCGTCGCGCGGTTCGCGCTGGTCTTCGTGCTGCCGGTACGCCTGCTCTGGGAGCTGTTCGCGGCTGCCGGCCGGCTGCTGGGCCGGTACCTGCTCACCCCGGTTGGACGGTTCCTGCGCGACTGGCTGGCGGCCCCGTTGGTCTGGGCCCTGGATCGGCTGGTGTGGCGTCCGCTGCTCTGGTGCGCCGACCATCTACTGTGGCGTCCCCTGCGCTGGGTAGCCCGCAACCTGGTCACGCCGGCGGCCCGGTGGACCCGACGCGCGGTGCTCGACCCGGCCCGGGTGGCGTCCCGCGAGATGCTGAGCGCACTGGGTCTGCGCCGTTGACGACACCTCAGAGCACCAGGTTGAGCAGCACGGTCAGCACCACCGAGGCCAGGATCGAGAAGAGGATCATCAGAAGGCAGCCGAGTCCACCACCGAGCGGGCGGATCTCCGTGTTCCCGAAGCGCATGAGGTTCACCTGTCCGTGAGTGCGGGCCGTGGGGTGAGTAGATGGCGGATCGCGTCCGCGACAGCCGTCGGCGCGGTGGTGACCACGTTGTGCGCGGCACCCGGTACGACGGTGAGGTTGGCGTCCGGCACGAGCCGGGTCGCCTGGCACCGCCACCTCGCCCGCACCACCGGGTCGCGCTCACCGGTCAGCACGAGGGTCGGCGCGCTGATCCGCACGAGGTCGGTCTCGATCGAGTTGCGCACCGAGTGCGACAGCGTCGCGAAGACCCGCCAGGGCCGGGCGTCCCAGATGTCCCGCACCAGGACGGGCGCCTGCATCGGAGCCTCGCGCAGCGTGTCCACCAGCCACCGGCCGAACAAGGCGCGTCGGGACCGGGCGACCGGGTCACTGGTCGGCCCGGCGAGTACCAGCGCGCGTACCGCGTCCGGGTGGTTCGCGGCGACCGCGGCGGCGACCTCCGCGCCGAACGAGTGCCCCACCAGGCAGACCGGCGGCAGCCGGTACGCGGCCAGCCAGGCGGCCAGGTGGTCGGCGTGCCGCGCGACGTCGTACGCGCCCCGGGGGTGGTCGCTCAGACCGAAGCCGGGCAGGTCCGGCACGTACACCGGGTGGGTCCTGGCGAGCGCGACGGCCAGCGGGGTGAGATAACGGTGCGAGACGGCGAGGCCGTGCACCAGCACCACGGGCGTGGCGCCGGCGTCCGGTTCGGCGCTTCGCCGGGTGTGGGTGCGCAGTCCGTCGACGAGCCGCCAGTCGCTGGTGAGACCGGCGGCCGGCCGGGGAGCGGCCAGGGCGAGCCGCAGCTCGGCCAACCCGAACCGGCCGGCGGGCGTGAGCCCGGCCGGCCGGATCCGCTGGCGGCTCGTCGGGTGGCTCACAGCTCGCGCAGCCGGGGCAGTAGCTGATCCTGCGCCCAGTCCAGGAACATCGGCTGGGTCTCCCCGCCGACCTGGATGATCGCCACGTGCGTGAAGCCGGCGTCGACGAACTTGCGGAACGCGTCGACGTGCGCTTCCACGTCCGGGCCGCAGGAGATGCCCTCGGCGACGTCCTCCTCCCGGACGAACTGGGTGGCGGCGGCGAAGGACTCCGGCCCCGGCAGGTCGGCGTTGACCTTCCAGCCCATCCCGAACCAGCGGAACTGGTCGTGCACGATCTTGCGGCATTCGGCCTCGTCCGGGCCGTAGCAGATCGCCACCTGCCCGTACCGAGGCTGACCGGCGCCGCCGGCGTCGTCGTACATCTCGATGATGTGCCGGTCAGGCTCGGTGGAGACGAGGCCGTTGCCGTACTCGGCGGCCAGCGTGGCCGACTGCCGGCCGGAGGCGGCGATCGCCATCGGGACGGGCCGCTCGGGCCGGTCCCAGACGTAGGCGTCGGGTACGTCGAAGTGGTTGCCGGAGAAGGTCAGCGTCTCGCCGTTGAGGAGCGGACGGATGATCTGCAACGCCTCCTCGAACATCTCGTGGCGCTGCTGCACGTGGGGCCAGCCGCCGACCACGTGCTCGTTGAGGTTCTCCCCGGCGCCCAGGCCGAGGGTGAACCGCCCGTCCGAGAGCGCTCCGATGGTGCTGGCCTTCTGGGCGACCACGGCCGGGTGGTAACGGCGGATCGGGCAGGTCACGAAGGACATCAGCTCCGCGCGGGAGGTGGCGTGGGCGACCGCGCCGAGCACCGACCAGGCGTACGGGGAGTGGCCCTGGGAGTCCAGCCACGGGTAGTAGTGGTCAGAGATCACCAATTGGTCGAAGCCGGCCGCCTCGGCCCGCACCGCGTGGTCCACCAGTTGCTTCGGACCGGCCTGCTCGCACATCAGGGTGTAGCCGAGGCTCACCATCGCGGTATCTCCTTCTCGCCGACGGTTCGTCCCGGGATACCCAGGTCAGCAACGGTCAACCCTCCCGTCCGGTTCTCCTCGGGCGATGCTTGACTGATCCATCACCACAAGCCAGTGGCAGGGCGGCTTCCAGGGTGAGGTGCGCGTGACCGCCGGCGCTTCGGCGATCACCGGGTGGACCGCCCGGTGGGCCGCCCGGTGGGCCGCCCGGTGGACCAACCCCACACCGCAGGTGAGCTGCACCGCCAGTTGAGCGACACGAGCTGACCGACGCCAGATGGCCGCGCCCGCACCGGGCCCGGCCATCGCGTTCCACAGGAGCCCGGGCGCGGTCAGTGCTGCTCCCCGGTCAGGTTCACGATGACCACGCCGGCGATGATCAGCGCGATGCCCGCGAGCTTGACCAGCCCGACCGATTCGCCCAGGAACACCGCGCCGATCGCCACGATGGCGGCGGTGCCCAGACCCGACCAGAGGGCGTACGCGACGCCGACCGGTATCTCCTTGACGGCCTGAGCCAGCAGGACGAACGCCAGCGCGTACCCGGTGAGGCAGCCCAGTGTCGGCCAGATGCGGGTGAACCCGGCGGTGCTCTTGATCAGGCTGGTCGCCAGCACCTCCGCGAGGATGGCGATCCCCAGCAACACGTACGCCATACGGCCCCTCAGTCTTCGGTTGCGGTCCCGTGCACCATGGCGATCGCGACGGCCCGGTTGAGCGCCACCACCGGGGTGCCGGCCAGTCGCTCCAGCACGCCGTACAGCGCCAGGATCTGCGGCTAGTCGGTCGCCTCGGTGCTCCCGGCCAACTGCACCAACAGCATGTACTTCATCGTCTCGCTCCCCGCACCCGCGCACCATCGTCGGTGCTTTCACCCCGAGGTGGAAGCCGACGACACCGTTCTCGACACCCCGGGCAGAGAAATTTCTAGCCGACCTCGTCGACCTCGAACACCAGGCTCTGCTCCGGGTGCAGCGCGGGCAACTGCACGCCGACCCGGGCCAGCGCCGCGCCGCTGAGTGTGACGCCGGACCCCAGCCAGGGCGGGGCGGACCGTTCGATGGTCGCCGGGGCCGGCACGTCCGCCACCGGCCGTACCCGGTAGCGCCGCGCCGGGTCGAGGCCGGGCAGCCGTACCGCGCCCGGGGTCTGCGCCACCGAGGTGGCCAGCCGGGCCACCGCGTACACCGCTCTGGTCTTGTCCTTGTCGACCACGCCGTGCGCCCAGACGGCCGGGTCCGGGTGGTCGACCCGGACCACCCGCCCGGCGTGCAGCAGCGGGCGCAGCCGCTTGTGTAACGCCACCCAGGCGGTCAGCTCGGCCTGTTCGGCGGCGCTGATCGAGGCGACGTCCCACTCGATGCCGTGGTGGCCGAACAGCGCCGTGGCCGCCCGGAAACCCAGGTCGTGTACGCGGTGGGTGGTGTGCGAGCGCTGCGGACCGACGTGCGTGCCGATGAGTTCCGGCGGCAGCAGCAGCCCGGTCCAGCGCTGGATGCCGAGGCGTTCGAGCGCGTCGTTGCAGTCGCTGGCCCACACCCGGTCCGTGCGGGCCAGGATGGCCAGGTCCACGCGGGCGCCGCCGGACGAGCAGCTCTCGATCTCCACGCCGGGGTGGCGTCGGCGCAGCTCGTCGAGGAGGCGGTAGACCGCGAGGGTCTGTCCGTGCACGCCGGGCCGGCCGTGGTGCCCGGCCTCGGTGAGGTCACGGTTGTGGTCCCACTTGAGGTAGCTGATGCCGGGATGCTCGGTGAGCAGCGCGTCGAGGCGTGCCAGCACGTGGTCGTACGCCTCGGGGCGGCCCAGGTCGAGTACCTGCTGAGTGCGCCACGCGGGCGGCAGCCGCCCCGGCACGGCCAGCAGCCAGTCGGCGTGCGCGCGGAACAGGTCGGAATCGGGGTTGACCATCTCCGGCTCCACCCAGAGGCCGAACCGCAACCCCCGGCCGGTCACGTGGTCGATGAGCGGTTGCAGGCCGTCGGGCCACACGCCCTCGTCGACGTACCAGTCGCCGAGCCCGGCGGTGTCGTCGCGCCGGCCGCGGAACCAGCCGTCGTCGAGCACGAACCGTTCCACGCCGATCTGCGCGGCGCGGTCGGCCAGGGCGCGCAGCCGGTCGAGGTCATGGTCGAAGTAGACCGCCTCCCACACGTTGAGGGTCACCGGGCGGGGGGAGCGCGGGTGTCCGGGCCGGGCCCGCAGGTGCGAGTGGAGGACGTCGCTGAGCCCGTCCAGCCCCTCGTCTGACCAGACGGCGTAGAGCAGCGGAGTGTCGTACGCCTCGCCGGGAGCGAGCCGGATCTCGCCGGGGGCCAGCAGTTCCCCGCCGCCGAGGGTGGACTCGCCGGTGGGACGGCGTTCGGCAACGGTGACGTGGTCACCGCTCCACGCGGTGTGCACGGCCCAGACCTCGCCGTGGCCGAAGCCGACGCCGGTGGTGCCGGCCACCACCAGCAGCGTGGCGTCGTGTCCGGTACGACCGTGCCGCCCCTCGCGGACCCAGGCGCCGTGCTGCCACGAGTGTCGCTGCGGGGAGCGTTCCCGGCACCAGCGGCCGGTCAGGTCGAGCAGCTCGGTGGCGACCGCCGGCACCGGGAGCACCGGGGTCAGCTCCCGCAGCTCGTACGCGCCGTCGCCGTCGTTGCGCAGGCGATGGCGGATGGTCAGCAGGCCGTACGGGTCCAGCATGATCTCGATGGTCAGGGCCAGCCCGGCAGCCCGGTCCGACGCCCGCACGGTGACCAGCGCCGGAGCGTCGGCGGGCTCGTCGACGTCGATTCCGTCGAGCCGGAACGCGGTGGACCAGTCCCGTCCGTCGCGGTGCCCGGCCAGCCCCGGTCGGCCGCTCCAGCCGGCGCTCGCCTCCGGCAGCAGCGACAGCGCGGGTGGCTCGTCGAAGCTGCTCGGCACCACCGGCGGCACGGTGGCGTCCACGAGCTGGCGCAGGTCGTCGTCGTCCAGGTCGCCGACGTCACCACCCCAGTGCGTTACCCGGGGCAGCCCCGGGCCGCGCGCGTCGAGCACCAGGCTGGTCCGTGCGCGGCGCAGGTGCAGGATCGTCATCCTTTGGAGGCTCCCAAGGTCAGGCCCCGGACGAAGTGCCGCTGGAGCATAAAGAAGATCACCAGGGTGGGGATCGCGACGAGCACGCTGCCCGCCGAGACCAGGTTGTTGTCGGTGAAGAACTGGCCGCGCAGGTTGTTGAGCGAGCTGGTCACCGGGAACTTGTCGCCGGTGCGCATGAGGACGGTGGCCCAGAAGAATTCGTTGTAGATCCAGGTCACCTCCAGGGTGGCCAGCGCGGCCAGGGCCGGCCGGCACAGCGGCATGGTGATCTGCCAGTACTGCCGCCAGACGCTCGCCCCGTCGACCATCGCCGCCTCGTACAGGTCGTGGGGCAGCGCCTTCATGTAGTTGCTGAGCACGAAGACGCAGAACCCGCACTGGAAGGCGACGTTGATCAGGATCAGGCCCCAGTAGCTGTCGTAGAGCAGCTCCGAATCGCTCATGAACTCCGGTAGCGGCACCTCGGTGAACAGTCGGAACAGCGGGATGAGCAGTGCCTGTTGCGGCAGCAGGTTGGCGGCGGTGAACACCCCGAGCAGGAGGAGGTTGATCTTCCAACGGAACCGGGCGATGACGAACGCCACGCAGGAGGCGAGGAAGAGCGTCAGCAGCACCGCCGGCAGGGTGATGTAGACCGAGTTGAGGAAGTGCTTGCCGAACTCCGCCTGATCCCAGGCCGTGACGTAGTTGTCGAAGGTCCAGCCGCCGAACGAGACGTAGCCGTGGGTGGCGGTGTACTGGTACGAGCGCAGCGAGGTCAGCACCGCCCAGGCGATCGGGAAGAGCCAGATCAGCGCCACGGCGATGAGGAAGCCGTGCAGCAGCATCCGCAGCGGGGTCAGCCTGCGTCGGCGGATCTGGGTGTCGACGTTTATTGCCGGTTCTCCCTCATCACGGTCGCCAGGTAGATGGTGATGAAGACCAGCGAGACGACCAGCATGATCGTCGCCAGCGCCGAGCCGAAGCCGATCCGGCTCGCCTCACCCACCACGTTCTGGGTGACCAGCGCGGAGATCAACTCCAGGCCGTTGCGGCCCTTGTTGACGACCCAGACCAGGTCGAACGCCCGCAGCGACTCGATCACGGTCACCACCAGCACGATGGTGTTGATCGGTCGCAGCACCGGAAAGACGACCCGGAAGAACGTCCGGACCTCGGAGGCGCCGTCGACCGCGGCGGCCTCGCGCAGCGACGGGTCGACGCCCTTCAGCCCGGCCAGGTAGAGCAGCGTGATGTAGCCGACGTGTCGCCAACCGGAGGCGATCATGACCGCCCAGATGTTGACGTTCGAGTCGCCGTACCAGTCGGTGTCGGTGCCGAGGACGACATTGATCAGACCCTGGTCACGGGAGTAGAGCAGCTGCCAGACGAAGCCGATGAGCGCCAGCGAGAGCACCACCGGCAGGTACAGCGCGGTCTGGTAGAAGCGGCTGCCGCCCAGCTCCTTGTCGAGCAGGACGGCCAGGAACATGCCGAACGGGGTCGCGACCACGAACAGTACGGCCAGCCACAGCAGGTTGTGCTGGACCGCCGGCACGAACGGCGGGTAGATGTTCACCACGTCGCTGTAGTTGCGCGCGCCGACGAACTCGATCTCGTTCAGGGGGCCGATGCCGTCCCAGTCGGTGCCGGACAGCACCACGGTCGCCAGGGCTGGCAGCCAGACGAGCGCGGTGACGAGCAGCAGTGGGACGAGCACCATCAGCGTGATGACCACGCGGTCGGTGGGGGACAGGAGCCGTAGCCGCCGGCGACGACCACCTGTGGAGGTGGTCGCGGCCGGCGGCGGCACGGCGCGATCCGCTTGGATCAGGGGTAGGTCGGACACGATGTCCTCCCCCTTCCGCCGTCAGTCAGTGAAGATCGACTTTTTCTGGTTCTCGATGGACGACGTCAGTCCGCCGATGTCCTTCGGGTTCTTGATGAACTGCTGGATCGCCGGGATCATCACCGTGGAGGCGAAGTCCGGCCGGGTGTCCCGGTCGAGGAACTGGGCGATCTCGGTGGCCGACCCGACCAGCTCCGCGGCCTTCTTCTGCAGCGCCGTGTAGCCGCTGACGTCCGCGCTGCCGTTGGCGACCAGGGTGGTCGGGTCGCTCTTGACGGTGATGTCCCCGGCCTCCTTGCCGCCGAAGTACTCCATCAGCTTGCGGGCGTTGGCCTCGTTCTTGGGCTTGCGGGCCATCATGTAGCCGTCGATCGGCGCGTCCAGGGCCTTGGCGCCGATGGACGGGTCGATCTCGGGAAAGGTGAAGAAGTCGAGGTCGTCCTGCTCCTCGTTGCTGAACTGCTGGCCAACGAAGAGACCGAGCAGGTACATGCCGCTCTTCTTCTGCTGCAACGACTGCGCGGCCTCCTGCCAGGTGCGCCCGAGGCTGTCCGGCTGGTGCAGGGGGAGCAGGCCGGCCCAGGTGTCGAAGACCTTCTTGACCTTGTCGGAGGTCCACGCCTCCTTGCCGGCCATCAGGTCGATGTGGAACTGGTAGCCGTTGATCCGCAGGTTGAGGATGTCGAAGGTGCCCATCGCCGGCCAGCCGTCCTTGTCGGCGAAGGCGATCGGGGTGAGGCCGTCCTTCTTCATCTGCGCGCCCAGCGCCGTGAACTGGTCCAGGGTGGTGGGCACCTGGTAGCCGTGCTGCTTCCAGACCGACTTGCGGTAGAACACCGCCCACGGGTAGTACGACGCCGGCACGAAGTACTGCTTGCCGTCGTCACCGGTGGACGCCTTCTTGAACGCGTCCGAGTAGCCGGAGATCTTGCCCCACACGTCGCTGATGTCGCCGGCCAGGCCCTTGGCGGCGAAGAAGCGCATCCGGTAGCCGGCGAACCAGGTGAAGACGTCGTCCGGCTTGCCCTGTAGGTAGTTGTTGATGTTCTCCTGGAACGTGTTGTGGTCGACCGTGTTGACGGCGACCTGGACGCCGGACGAGGCCTTGAACCCCTCGGTGACCTTGGCGAGCACGTCCTTGGGCTTCGGGTCGGACTGGTTGGATCCGAGTGAGACGTCCTTACTGGACCCGCCGGAGCCGGAGTCGGCGCCGCAGCCGGCGAGCAGACCGGTGCTGAGCAGTGCGCCCGTGCCGGCCGCGCCGGCCAGCAGCGACCGTCGGTTGATGCCGGCGACGGAGGGCGGTACGAGCCGAGCCAGATATTCGGCGTGCGATCGGGGACGGGACATCTGTGCCTCCTGCGGATGAAGAGGTGCTACGCCCTAGCCCGAGTTTCCTAGATAAGTTGATCTTGGCTGGAGACTTCGCTGGTCAGACCTTGTTTCGACGCCGGTTTG
>NZ_JBNCKT010000073.1:0-28764 GCF_049841675.1 Micromonospora sp. DT4 | reverse complement strand
TGATCAATGGACCCGTGCCTGCTTCCTTCCCGCAGGTACCCGCATGTCCGGATCTTGGACCTATTGCCGGTCGCTCTTATTTCTTCCCTCCGGTTCATCCTGGCCAGCGCACGCCACCGCAGGTCGAAGCGGAAGTTCGCGTTCTGGCCGCCGATGAAGTCGAGCACCGTGAGGCAGGGCTTGTCGTCGTCAAGACGCAGACCACGGCCGAGCTGTTGCAGGAAGATCGTGGCGCTCTCGGTGGGCCGCAGCATGAGGATCGTGTCGACCATCGGCAGGTCGACGCCCTCGTTGAACAGGTCCACGGTGAAAAGCACCCGCAGCTTGCCGGCCTTGAAGTCCCGCAGCAGCCCCGCCCGGTCGGTGCCGGGCCGGGACGTTACGGCCGCCGACGCCACACCGTGCTGGTTGAACCAGTCGGCCATGAACTCGGCGTGTCTGATGCTTACGCAGAACCCGAGTGCCCGCATCCACCCGACGTCCACCTTGTCGCGGACCGCGTGTAGCACCAGCCGTGCCCGCGCGTGGTCGGCGGTGTAGAGGGTGGTGAGTTCGGCAAGGTCGTAACCCTGGCCGCGTTTCCAGGTGACCTGCGACAGGTCCACGTCGTCGTGCAGCCCGAAATACTGGAACGGCGACAACAACTGCCGCTCCAACGCGTCCCATAGGTGCAGCTCAACTGCCGCGCGCCCGTCGAACCACCGGCGGACGTCGCCGCCGTCGGCCCGGTCGGGGGTCGCGGTCAGTCCAAGGAGTACGCGGGGACGCAGCCGCTCCAACAACCGCGTGTATGTGGGCGCCTCGGCGTGGTGGAACTCGTCCACGATCACCATGTCGTACGCTTCGGGGTCGACTTCCCGCCGATGCAGCGACTGGATCGAGGCGAAGACGTGCTTCCAACCGTTGGGCTTCTCGCCCGCGACAAGCGTTTCGCCGAAGCTGCCGTCGCCCATGACCTGCCGGAACGTGGACAGGCTCTGCCGCAGAATCTGCTCCTGATGCGCGACGAAGAGCAGCGAGTCTGCTCGTTTCGCCTTGTGCAGCCGGCGGTAATCCAGTGCAGCGACGACGGTCTTGCCGGTGCCGGTTGCCATCACGACGAGGTTGCGCCAATGCCCGTGCACCAACCGCTCGGCGTCCAGGTCGGCAAGGATCTCCGCCTGGTACGGGTACGGGTGCACGTCCAGGTTCGAGATCTCGGTCGGGGCTTGGTCACGGCGCTCCCCGGTGAGTGCGTGCCGTAGCCGCTCGGAGTCCCTGGCCGCGTCGTACGCCTCGAACGCCGGGTCGTTCCAGTAGTCCTCGAACGTCGCCGTGAACGTGTCGATGACGTGCGGCTGCTCGATGTTCGAGATGCGGACGTTCCACTCGACGCCGTCCACCAGCGCGGTCTTCGACAGGTTCGACGAGCCGACGTACGCGGTGGTGGTGCCGTTCTTGCGGCGGAACAGCCATGCCTTGGCGTGCAGGCGGGTGGTTCTCGTCTCGTACGACACCTTCACCTCAGCGCCGAGTTCGCTGAGTCGGTCGAGGGCCCGCTGATCCGTTGCGCCCAGGTAGGTCGTGGTGATGACGCGGACCCGGCCGCCTCGGGCGATCAGCTGACGGATGGGCTCCTCAACGATGCGCAGGCCGTACCACTTGATGAACGCGCAGAGCAGGTCGACGCTCTCGGCCGACGCCATCTCGTGGTTGACCTCGTGGCCGATGCGCGGCTGGTGGCGGCCGTTGACCAGCAGCGCTCCGGTGGAGAGGGGAGTGGTGGGCCGCTGCGGGAAAGCTGGTAGCGCCGGTGGTGTGGGCGGGGCGGCGATGGCATGGAGCAGGTGCTTGGCGTCGGTGACCTGGTCCTGTTCCGTTGCTGCCTTGGGGCTCAGGGTGGTGATGGCGTCAGCGATCTGGTTCGCCATCGCGATCTGTTGATGGAGCTTGTCGTCACCGTTGGGGACGGTCTGGAGAGCTCGGGCGGCCAGGGTGGCGATGTGCCGGGCGAGGGCGGTGTGCGCGTCGGCCGGGTCGAGGTCGTGGCGTTGGATCAGTGCGGGGTCGACGTGCTGAAGGCGGTCAGCCAGCGCACGGGTGATCAGGTGCTCGTACACACCCCGCTCAAGATCCGTCATCCAGGCAATCTAATCGGTCGTAGCGCTTCGAGACCGTCCCTGGTTCATGTCTTTTCGCATGTGTCGGCTCGTCGACAGACGCATGTGACCACGGCTTGGAGCGAGGTCGGCGAAGGGCTTCCAACGGGCTTGAGGATCATCATCTCGCACTGATTGGAGGCGGTCCGCGAACTCGCCCGCCACCTCGGGCGAGTTACCAATGAGTGGTGCGGCGGCAGCGATCATCTTCAACTCACGGGCTTCTCGCAAGACTGGCCATGACTGGTCCGAGGTCACGTCGTAGCCGTAGACGGCAGTCAACCCCTCGTGCAGGCCTGTGCTTCCGAACCGTGCTTCGCCTACCGCCACCGCTGCCAGGTCAACCTGCCACGGCCCGATGCAGGTGGCATCGAAGTCACACATCACTGTGCGGCCCGATGTCTCTCGTAGCAGGTTGCCGACATGCGCATCTCCGTGGACGAGCTTCGGCCCCTCCCGGTGGTTGAGCGCAACCAGTTGCGGCTCCAGGCGATCGCACCACTTCACGAGGAAATCACGGTCGTGCGGATCGAGGCCTTCGGCGTCAGCCAGGCGTCGTTGGGCGTCGCCGACAGGATCCCAAGCCGGGAGTGCGATGGGCGTCGGGTCGAGAGCATGGAACTCGCGCAACGCAAGGCCGAGATCCTCCACCGTCGGAGCAAACGGCGACGGTTGAACGTAGGACCAGACTGAGGCGACGAATTCGCCGACTCGCACGGGCTGCTCGATATCGGGCGCGAGCCGAATCGTCGGTGCGTCGATCCGAGCAAACCAACGCCCAAGCTGGACTACCTTCGTCACCCGGTCAAAGAGCTGATGGGTTCGCGCGATCCGGATGACGATTCCGGATCGGGGCAATGCGAACACGGCGTTGTTGGTCAATTGCAGCAGCTGGGCAGCTTCGGCAGAAGCGCCAAGGGTAGCGGCGATGTCTCGCATGGCCGCCGTCATTGCCCCCTCGGAGAACCGCCCGTTCATGCGGCCAGCGCAGCCCGGGCAGTGAGTACCCGCTCGAAAGCGGCCACCTCCGGAAGCTCCCGGTGTCGAACGAGATCGCGACGCAGGTTCACCACCCGATCGCTCACCCGTTGTGAGCTCATCTCCTGTGCCTGCTTCAGCACGCGCGCCCCGACGGCGAGCGCCTGCTCGGGCTCATCGGCCAAGAACAGTGCGCTGCACAGCCCGACCTCATTGAGCACGGCGCTGCGCACGTTCCCCGCGCCAAAGGCCGCGATGGAATCCCTGCCCCAGCGCACCGCCTCCGACGCGTGCCTGCGGTCTATCCGTGCCATGTCCCGGTACACCCGCCCGTACTGAGCAAACAACTCGCCGCGGTCGTAGAAGCCCATCCAGGCCGGCTCACGCTCCTTGTTGATGCGCTCGAACTGGTCGCTCGCCTTACCGAGGGCGCTCAAGGCAGTCTGATGGTCTCCGAGCGCCGCGACGGAGGCTGCCTTCGCGCCCCAGAGCAGAGCTTTGGCCGCTGGTGTGGCATGCGATCCGAGCTGTGCGTAGGTGAGTTGCAGTGTCGCGAGGGCATCCCGGTTGTGCCGCAGGTGTTGAAGCTGCTTGGCCTGCGCGTACCGAATCATCGCGACCAGAGGGGCGTTATCAGCAGTCAAAGCGGCGCGCTCACCGGCGACGAAATGCCGCTGCGCGTCGCCGTGCCTCCCAGCGTCGAGCGCGGTCCAGCCGGCCAGCTGCCGGGCTGTCGCCACCGCTGCGATGAGGGATGGTGTGACTTCGGCCGGGTGCGACCAATCAAGCATCCGGTATACCGATTCGGCGAACCGGGCCACCTCCCTATACAGCAGGCCACCCCCAGTTTCGCGGTCCACCGACCGGTACAGCTCCAGCACTGCGTTAAGCCGAGCGATATCCGCTGTGCCGATCCGCCGAGGCTGGACAAGTTCGCTGCCCCCGAGCAGACCCGCACCCGCAGCGACAGCGGTGATACCAGCCAACAGGGCTCGCCGATCCTCGTCTGGCCCAGCACCCGGTGGATTGGTTGAGGCGCGAGCAAGTTCGGGTCGCGCGCCCGACCGCTGAGCCTGGCCAGGGAGAGCGAACCATAGGCTGGGAGCGGGTATCCCAAGGAGCTGCGCCCAGTGCGCCAACCGGTCCAGGTGTACCAGCGGCGGGCCGTTCTCCACGCGACTCAACTGCGCCTGCGTGATCCCCAGCCACCCCGCCACCACGGACTGCGGCAACGCGACCCGCCCGTGATACGGATGGCAGCGATACGCCCGGATCACCCGCCCCAGATGCCGCTCGGCCAGCGCGAGTCGCACCGGCTCGTGGTCCCAGAGGCTCGCCGGCACCACCGGCGGCGCGCTGAGCCGGTCCCGCTCGGCGGCCTGGCACGGCGTACACCGTCCGCTGTTGTTGTCCCGGGCCAGCCGTCCGCCGCACCGAGGGCAGTTCGCGTGTGTCACCGGCGGCTCCGTCCGTCTCGCCTCATCGAGCCTATCCATTGAACACACTGCGTGGAGCATTGATATACGCGCGATGCATATCGCCGAAGGATGCCAAGAGGCGGCAACCGTTGATGTGCTCGGCAGGACCGGCGGCGCAGACAACCAGATACAGCACCTGGCGTTCGGTCATGCCCGCAGTCTGCCCGACTCGACCATCGCATAGTCGACCGCATACGTAACGCACATGCCGCCGACGATCGACATGACATGCCGTCGTGCCTGGTCAACGGCGAAGGTCGGTGCACGGCCCGGGGCGGGCGCTGGCTCCGGAGCTGCGCTGACCCTCAACGGCACAGCCCGCACCCGCCCGCCCCGGCGCCACCCGATCCGTCGACGTCTCGGAGCCGCCATGCCCACCCCTGAGCAACCCACGCTACCGGCCGACCTCGTCGCCCGCTGGTTGCGCCTGGTGACGGCGGACGCGGAGCTGTCGCCGTACCTCATCGGGATTGATCTGGACCGGCTCGCCGCGCACCTGGCGACCGTGCTCGACGGGAACGCAACCCAATGGTGCGGTCTGGGGCTGTCGGAGGCGCAACATCGGCGGGTCGTCGACTACCTGGAGGGCGTCCTGCGGGCGGCCGAGCTGCCAGACGGCCGGATTGCCCAGGTCAGGCGGGCGTTCGAGGTCGGTGCGTGAGCCTCGCCGCTGCCTGGGCGTCGATCGACGTCCGGGCGGCTGGTGACTTCTGGCGCACCCTGGAGGACCGCCGCCCCGGGCTGCTGCCGCAGCGCGAGGCGTCACTGTTCTTCGCCGCATTTGGCGGTCTCGTGGCCGGCGATGACGACCGGGCGGGTCGGGCCGCGCTGCTCATGGTGCTCGGCCGCGCGTACCGTCGCTACGACCTGCTGCCACACGTCACCACCATCGGCGACGCGCTGCTCGCCACCCTGGCCCGCCACGCACCGCATCCCCTGTGGACGACCGTCGGAGAGCGGGCCGTGGACCGCGCCACGCACGCCGTTCGTCGCGCCGCCGCCCGCGTCGGCGACGGGCCGGCCTGGTGGCCCGCCCAGGTGATCGGCCACGAACGGCCGTCGCCAGGCATCGCCATCCTCACGGTACGTCCCTGGCGGCGGCTGCCCCACCACCCCGGCCAGGCCGTTCCGGTCTGCACACCACGCCTGCCCGGTCGCTGGCGATGGCTCTCCCCGGCCAACCTCCCACGCGCCGACGGCACCGTCGAGCTGCACGTCCGCGCCGTAACCGCCGGCACCGTCTCCCACCGTCTGGTTCACGAGGTACGCCCCGGCGAGCTGATCTGGCTCGGCCCACCCGGCAACACCGGCCTGCGTCTCGACTCGACGCGTACCGTCGATCTGCTGCTCGTCGCCGGTGGCACCGGCCTCGCGCCGCTGCGTGCCCTGGTCGAACAGGCCGCCGCCGCGCCGGCCGGCCGGCGGGTGACCCTGGTCGTCGGCGTCCGCGCCTTCGTCGACCTGTACGACGCGATCGCCCTCGACAAGCTGCAACGCCGGCACGACTGGCTGACGATCGTGCCGGCGTTCTCCGACGACCCCTGCGCCGAGCCGGCCGAGCAGGGCGACGCACTCACCATCGCCCTCGACCACCACCGCCTCGACCAGGACATCTACGTGTGTGGTCCGCCCGCGATGCTGGCCGGCGCCCGGTCGCGGCTGCTTGCACTCGGCATCCCCGCCGCCCGTATCCACACGCCGGTCACCTTCACCCGCTGACGGCGGAGCAGGCTGATCGCGGTGTTGCGTAGGGTGGCCATTACGCGGGGTGCGTTGCCGGTAGGTGGGCGGCTGGCGTCTTCGGCGTAGGTGGTGTCGCGGATGTGGTGCAGGACTTCGATGGCCCAGTGTCCGCGCAGCCCATCGGCCAGGTCGGCGGGACTGGCGTCTGCGGCGGTCAGGTTCGTGATGGCGTAGACGGTGACGGTGGACCAGTGGCCGGTGGCCGCGTCGAGGTCGCGGGCGGCGATCCGGTACTGCTTGCCGGACCCAGGCGGTGTTCCACAGGCTCGCCGAGCGCGTCGACGTGTGACCCGTCCGGAACGGCGTGATGCCTCGGAATGATCATTCCGAAGCATCACGCGTTTCGACCTATCCGCAGGTCAGCGAGGTACGTAGGCGAAGGTTTCCGGGTTCGGGCCCTGCCGCCCGGGTGCCACCGCAGCACCACCTGCGCCGGCGTACGGCCAACCTCCCCGGCGATGTCGACCACGGTCGGGGCGTCCAGCACCTTTCCCTGCGCGATGGGCGACCACGCTTCGGTGAGGATGTTGTGCTCGCGGCCGTAGGCGCGGACCTCCTCGTTGCCGAAGTACGGGTGCGCCTCGATCTGGTTGACCGCCGGCACCACGCTCGCCTCGTCGGCCAGCCGCTGCAGGTGCGCCACCTGGAAGTTCGACACGCCGATCGAGCGGGCGCGACCGTCGCGCTGGGACTCCTCCAGCACCTTCCACGTCGAGACGTAGTCGCCGTCGTACAGGGTCGGCAGCGGCCAGTGGATCAGGAACAGGTCGATGTAGTCCATCTTCAACGCCGACAGCGTCGAGTCGAACGCCTTGCGGGCATCGTCCGGGCGGTGGAACATGCCACTGCGGCTCCTTCGCGTCTTCGTATCCGTTATCAATACCCGGCAGGTGGACGATTCACCGCCCAAAGGGGGTGGCGAGCGCAACGGCGATCCGGTTCACCCGGTCGTGTCGAACAGGACCAGCCAGGGCCGTGCCGCCGGCACCGAGGGCGACGTGGGCCCGTGCCGCCGGCACACCGCGAGCGGTGGTCGTGCCAGCCCGGCGCGGTGGCCCGGGGCGCGGCCACCAGGTCCAGGCCGGCGAGCGCGGCGAGAGTTACCTCCCGCCCGGTCAGCCGGCGGCCAGCTCCGCCAGGGCGCGCACCGACTTCCAGTTGCGGGTGGTGCCCACCACGCCGAGCTTCTTCTCCAGGTACGCGTTGGTGAACTTCGTCCGGCCGTAGCCACCGTCGGGGAAGTGCAGGAAGATCTCGCGGCCGGTCACGGTGAACGCCACGTTCTCGCCACCGGGCACGGTGAGCGCGTCGACCAGGGACTTCTTCGGCGCGGTCGCGAGGAAGGCGACCAGCAACCTCTTCGGGTCGTCGTCGACCTCGGCGTACGGGTTTCCACCGGCCACCGCCGCGAACTCCCGGCCGCTGCGCACCAGCACCGGCACGGTGAGCCCCAGTTCGTCGGTGAGCGCACGCTCGATGCCGGCGGCCAGCTTCTCCGCGTCGCGCACGGTGCTGCCGAAGACCACGTTGCCGCTCTGCAGGTGCGTCGTGACGTCGTCGTGGCCGAGGTCGACGACGATCCGGCGCAGGTCGGCCATCGCGAGGCGGGTGCTGCCGACGTTGACCCCGCGCAGCAGGGCGACGTACCGGGTCATGGCTCCTCCTGGGTGTACGGCCGACCGGCTCAGCGTAGGCCGCCCGGCCCAACCAGGCCCGTCTCGAATCCGCTGGCCAGCGTGCTGCCGACGTGGCGGGCACTGCGGCACCGTCCCGCGCGGTCCCCGCTCGGCACGCTCGGATGACCGGGTGCGGGACCGGGCGGTGGACCGCCGCCGGTTCACTCCACGACCGGCAGCACGACCTCGTTGCGGCGCAGGAACCACGGCTTCCACGGCGGGTCGAAGCGCGCGTACCGGATGGCGCCGGTGGGTTGCAGCCCGGCGGCGGTCACCGACCGGCCGAGCATGGTGGCCCGGCGGCTGAACGCCTGCTCCGTCCACCGGCCGGAGAAGCGCATGGCCGCCGCCAGTTGTGCCGCGACCGCACGGATCCGCACCCGGGCGTCCACCGGCTCGGGCGCCGTCGCGGTGGTGACGGTGGCCGGCAGGACGAACTGGATCAGGTACGCGCCCGGCCGCTCGCCCTCGATCTGGACGACCGGCACGGTCATCGCGATCTTCTCCGAACCGTTGGCGGTCGGCGTCGCCGGCACGGCCGACCCGACGGGGTGCCGGGCCCGGTTGGCGCCTCCGACGTACGCGGCCAGTGGCCGGAACGCCTCGATCGGCGCCCGGGTGAACGACGCCTGGACCTGCATCTCGGCCACCAGGTGGGCCGGATAGCGGCGCAGCTCGAAGCCGGGGTGTCGGGACACCACCCGGTACGGCTGCTGCTCGGTCATCGCGCGCTCCCAGGATCTACTGGAACAGACGCTACCGCCCCTTCGGCTCCCGCTCCGCCGAAGTCGACTGTCCCGCCCCGGGGGCGACGGTCCGCCAGTACTGGCGTCCGCCCTCGTCGCGCAGGACCACCGGCCAGGACGCCATAGCTGGCCGTGTCCATGGTCAGGACACCTCGCGGCACAGCGTCCGGACCAGGCCGGCGGCCGCGCAGTGGTCGGACCACCGCGCGGCGGCGTCGCCGTCGACGGAATCCACGTGCTGTCGCCAGAGGATCTGCTTACCGCATACCGGAATTGAACTTTCGTCCGATGCTGGCCGTACCACTGCCCGAGGATGTCGGTGCGGTGGGTCCGCCGTACCGCTGCCGAACTGCGGGAGGCCTGCCGTGCGTGTTGGTGAGCAGTCGACGGATCCCATCGACCAGGTGCTGGGTGAGGTGCCGGTGCCGGCACCACTGACCCCCGAGGATGTCCGGCTCGCGGTCCGGGCGGTGGTCGTGCACATCGCCGAGGAGTGGCCGACCGGGCCGCTGTGCCGCAACGACGGGGCCTCCTACCCGTGCCGACTGCATCGCTGGGGGCGTCGGGTCCTGGAGACACACGGGCTCAACGAGCGGCAGATCGAGGCGCTGATCCGACACGGCAACCCGTTCGTGCACGTGCCCTTCCCGTTCACCGCCACCGGGCCGTCGACCGCGCGCCCCACCGGCGCCCGGCCGGCGACGACCGCCGGCTACCAGGCACCGCCGCCCGGCCGGGCCGGACTGCCGGCGCGACACCAGGCCGCGCGGGTCACCCCCGCAGGGGTACGACCTGCCCCGGCCGGCCGGCCGGCGACTCCCGGGGCCACCGCGCCGCGCTGGCCCCGGGCGAGCTGAGCGGCGCTACCCCCGGCCCGCCCTGTGCGGGGCGACACGACGTCGGCCCGACGCGGAGGCTTCCCCACCCGCGCCGGGCCGACGTCACGCCGACCGGCTGGTTCAGTCGCTGCCGGCGCCGATCCCGCAGTCCGGCGCGGACCAACTCGTCGTGTTCGAGCTGCGGTCGCTGTTGTTCTCGCGCCGCGAGTCGACGTGCACGTGGTCGTCGTGGTCGGGATAGCCCGGCCCGTAGATGCCGCTGAAGCCGTGGTTGCGGGCGTCCTTCGCCACCCGGCACAGCGACGACGTCCGTGAGGTGACGTCGGCCGCGTTGCCGTACAGGTGCTGACTGTCCGACGCGCCGCCGACCTGGTTGTTGCAGGCACGGTTGCGGAAACCGCTCGTGACGTTCAGCGGCTTGTCGCCGAGGCTCTTGCGCAGCGCCTCCAACTTCCACATGGTGCGCAGCGCGTTCTGCTTGGTCTGGGCCGCCGACAGTGGGCCACCGCTCCAGCCGCTGCCCCCGCACCCGTTGTCCAACTCTCCGTAGCTGAAGTGCGCGGGGGTGCAGTCGTTGTCCTGGAGTTGGTACAGCTTGGCGTAGGTCTGCGGGCCGGCGATGCCGTCGGCGCGCAGCCCGTACGCCTGCTGGAACCGCTTCACCGCGGCGGCGGTCTTCGGTCCGTAGCGGCCGTCGTTCTCCACGATGTCCCGGTAGCCGGCCCAGCCGGCGACTCGGACCTGCAACTGACGGACGTCGTCGCCTGAGCGTCCCTGGTACAGGTTGCGGTTCCAGGTGTAGCAGCCGTCCGCGTACGCTGCCGGCGCGGCGACCACGGAGGCGATCGCTGCCCCGGGCAGTGCCAGGGCGAAAGCGACCGCGACTCGCTTCAGGGTGTTTACGCGCACAGAAGTCCTCCCGATAGGAGAGCGAATGGGGTGGGCTCTGGGGCATCGACCGGGACGTCCCGTGATTTCCACCCTCGCACTGATCAGTACGCTTGGCGGCAATAACGAGAATTGTCCTCATGATTCGCCTGTTCCTGGGCGTCGCCTGTGAATTCGGCTGATTTGCGGGCGGCCGGTAACGTCAGCCCCGGGCGGCGGACTGGCGGAGGTGCACGTGGCACGAGGTGGCGTCTTCTGTGTCGAGGGTCAGTGGCACCGCGACCTCAACGAACGCGGCTCCGTGCTGCCCACCCTCGAACTGCTGGAGCGGCTGGGCAAGATCCGATTCATCCACAAGGACGCGGCCACCCGCGACGAGTTGTTCTACTTCCTGGACCGCTGGCTGCTCAAGCAGTACGCCGACCACCGTGTCGGCTTCTTCGCCATGCACGGCGAGCCCAGCCGGCTCTGCCTCACCGACTGGCAGTCCGTGGAGCTGAACGAGGTGGCCGAGCTGATGGCCGGCCGCTGCGAGGGGCGCAGGCTCTATTTCGGCAGCTGCTCGGTGCTGCGCGCGTCGGATGCGGTGCTGCGCGAGTTCCTGGAGGTCACCGGCGCCGCCCTGATCTGCGGTTTCACCCGGGACGTCGACTGGGTCGAATCGGCTGCCTTCGAAACCGTCCTGCTCGACGTGCTGGCCAACGGGCAGCGGCACAACGCCGCCGAACTGCGGATGGGCTCGGCGCACTGGGCGCCACTCGCCTCGTACCTCGGCTTTCGGGTGATCTACGCCAACGGCCGGGCCTGGCGCCCGGCCGGGCGACCCCGCGTGCCCACCCAGGCGGTGCCCCGCGCCGCCACCGGCCCCCGCTGACCCCCACCGCCCGCGACACCGTGTGGTGCTGATGACCACCCGGGCCGATGGTCGCCCGCAGTCCTCCCCGGTCTCCGCCGGCATCGACGGGGAGGGTCGCCTCGTCGTGTCCACCTACCCCGAGCGGGCGAGGGTGACCAACATCCGCCGCGACCCCCGGGTCTCGGCCTGCGTGCTCTCTGACGACTGGAACGGCCCCTGGGTGCAGCTCGACGGCACCGCCGAGGTGCTGCACCTGCCCGAGGCGCTGGAGCCGCTGGTCGAGTACTTCCGCAGCATCTCCGGCGAGCACCCGGACTGGGACGAATACCGGGCGGCGATGGTGCGCCAGGGCAAGTCGCTGATCCGGCTCACCATCGACGCCTGGGCCAGATCGCCACCGGCGGCTTCCCGGCCCGCCTCGCCGACTGACCGCGCTGGCGATCGGTACGCGGCGGTGAAGCTCCGCCGCGGTTCCGGCGGCGCCGAACCCGAACGCGCCCGCCCGGCGGGGTGGGTCGGCGTGCTGTAGAGCTGCCCTGAATATGGGGCAGATGACGGCGGCGGCGTGCGGTCCACCGTGAACGGCAGCCATGCTGCTTCCCGCGCTGCCGTCTGCCTGCTGGTCCCGCGTCTGCCCCATTTTTGGGGCAGCTCGACAGGAGCTGAGGGATAGGTCCGGCGGCTGGACCGCCGGTTGCCGCGATGGTCAGTACGCGGCGGTGAACCGTGTGTTGACGTACCGGGGCTGCTCGATCTCGTCGACGATCGCGACCGCGAGATCCTCGTAGGTGAGCACTGACCGGCCCTGGTCGTCGGTGACCGGCTCGTCGGTGCCCGTGCGGTAGTGCCCGGTGCGGTCGCCGGGGTGGAATTCCAGCGGCGGCGGCGAGACGTAGGTCCAGCGCACCCCGTCGGCGGAGCTGCGGTAGTAGTCCAGAGCGTCGGCCTGGCCCATCGCCGAGTCCCGGTACTGCTCGGGGAAGTCGGGCTCGTCGAGGAAGCGGGTGCCGCGCGGCGTGAGCAGGGTGGACCCGCCACCCAGATGGATGATCCGGGGCGCCGCCGGCATGGACCGCAGGGTGGTAACCAGAGTCTCGGCGGCACTGCGCCACAGCCCGCGCTCGCCACCACCGATGGCCACCACCAGGGCGTCCGCGTCCGGTGCCAGCTCCCGGACGCTGCGCTCGCTGGTGGCGTCGCCGGTGACCGTCCGCACGCCGTCCGGCAGGTACGAGGTCGCCTCCGGACGACGGACTGCGGCGATCACCCGGTGTCCCCGGTCGACGGCCTCGGCGACGACCCGCGACCCGGCGGTGCCGCCCGCGCCAAACACGACGATGGTGCTCACCAGCTCAGGCTAGGGACCGGGCCGGTCGTCCGCCCGTCAAACGGCGATCCCGGTCAGTCGACCAGGGCGGCGTAGACGCCACCACCTGCCAGCCGGCGAGCCGGCCGTCGTCGACGTACCCGCCGAAGTGCTCGTCGGTCCGGGCCAGCCGCGCCGGGTCGACGCCGATCTCATCCGGGTCATTGCTCCGCGCCACGCTCACGTCGCCGAAACTACCCGCCGGTACGCCGCCACCGGAAGGGGGCGGCCACCCGGTGGCGTCTAGCCTGGCCGGATGCCGGAGTTGACCGAGGACGTGACCTTCCGCCAGGAGGACTGGTACGCCGAGGAGCTGACCGACCGCCAGTTCGTGGCCTGCGAGTTCTTCGACGTGGACCTGACCGAGGCGGTCACCCGGGGCGCGGTCTTCACCGGCTGCACGTTCGGCAACGTGCGGTTCAACGCGTCCCGGCACCTCGACTCGGCGTTCACCCGCTGTGTCTTCAAGCGCTGCAACTTCTTCGACGCCGAGTTCACCGGCTGCAAGATGGTGGGCAGCACCTTCGTCCAGTGTGAGCTGCGCCCGTTGCGCGTCGACGGCGGCGACTGGTCGTTCGTCGCGCTGCCCGGCGCGGACTTGCGCGCCGTCCAACTGACCGACGTGCGGATGCGCGAGGCCGACCTGACCGGCGTCAACCTCACCGGGGCCACCGTGACGGGCGTCGACCTCTCCGGGGCGCAGCTTCAGCGCTGCCGCCTCGGCGGCGCCGACCTGCGACGCAGCGACCTCACCGCGCTCGACCCGACGTCGGTCGAGCGCGCCGGCGCGCTCGTGGACGCCGAGCAGGCCCTCGTCATCGCGCAGGCGCTCGGCTTCCGGATCGGCTGAGCCGGGGTCGCCCCCGATCGATCAACCCCTGTCCCATACCGTCCCGATCCGGACTGGACACGCCCTGCTGTCCCGATTTAGCGTGTCGACCACGCCGGTGCAATCGTGAACGACCCACAGTGGATGGTCGACCCGTCACGTGCGGTGGCGGTCGGGCGGCAACGTGGAGGGGTCGGTGGCGGACGAGGACCGTACGCGGGATGGTTCGCGGGCCGGCGACGAGCCGGCCGGTCGAGCGGCGTCGCATCGGCCGCGAACCGACGCCGCCGGCCTGAACCACCGTGCGCTACGCCGACTCGCCCGCGCCCGGCAGCGTCGGCGTTGGGCACTGGAAGGGGCCGGCGCGGTCGTCTGCCTCGTGGTGCTCGTCGCATACCTCGGCACCCGGTCCAGCCCGGACTCGGGTGACGGAACGGTCGGCGGCTCGGGGGGCGTGCCCGCCGGCGCCACCCGCCCGACGGGCCTGCCGGGCGCTGACGGACGTACCAGCGATGCAGACCCGGCACTGCCGGGTCTGCGGCCCCGGCAGCGGCCACCCTCGCCCGAACCGATCCCGTCGACGAGCGCGCCCGTGCCCCCTCCGGAGAAGCCGTCCGCGCCGTTGCTGTCGGTGAGCCGCGCCGAGGTCCCCGCCGCGGTCGACCTGACCGCCGTGGGCACCCGCGACTGGATGCACTGGGGTTGGCGCGGCGGCAACTCGACGGTCCGCAAGCGCTCCGGGTCGGGGGAGATCGTCGACGGGGGCGGGAGGGGCCGTCGGATCGGCTGGGACGGCAACCAGGAGGTCGTCCGCTGGTCCGACGGCGCGCCCGAGCGGTCGGACCACGGCAGCTCCGACGGCGTCTACACCTGCGGCGTCGGCAACGGGTTCAGCCTGGCGGTGGCCGGCAGCGGTACGCCGCGCACCGTGCAGCTCTACGCCGGGATCTGGATGGCGCGCGGTCGGCTGGACGTGCGCCTGTCCACCGGAGGGACGGTCAGCACCTTGCGCCTGGAGGACCCGTACACCAGTCAGAGCGCTCAGTTCGTCATCCGGTTCACGGCGCCGAAGGACGCCCGGCTGGTGGTGACCTGGACGGTCGAGAAGGTCTTCACCGAGCGCTGCGGCAACGTCGGCCTCCAGGCTGTCGCGCTGCGCTGAGCGGGACAGTTTGTCCGTCGCCCTGCGTCCACGTCGACGTAGCTTTCTGCTGTCCCCGTCTCGCCTTCCACTGTGGAGGAAACGCTGATGAGCAGCAGTACCGCCCACCGCGTCCGTCCCGCCGTTTCCTCCGGCGCCAATGAGCCGGAGGTGCTCCGCGACATTCCCCTGCCGCCGTACGTGACGGGCGAGGATGCCCAGTTCGCGGTGCGCGCGGTGGTCGTGCACGCGCCCCGGCGTTGGTCCGGCGGAGTGGTCTGTCGCAACGACGCCAGCCCCCACCCGTGCCGGCTGCACCGGTGGGGCACCCGTGTGTTGACGCTCCGCGGCCTGCGTGCCGCCGAGATCGCCGCGCTCATCGAACGCGGCGACCCCGCGGCGGTGCCACCCACGCCGAAGCGTCCGGCCTGACCCGCGGCCGCCGGTCAACAGGTGATCGGCTTGACCCAGGAGCACTCCACGCCCTCGGGCGTACGCGGTGCCTGGGGCACCTCGGGCCGGGCGACCCGTGCCGCGCTCACGCCGTCCTCGCGGTGCCCGGCCAGCGTCACGGCGATCTGGTCCTCCAACGCCTTGACCGACGCCGTCAGGTAGTTGTTGAGCAGGATCGAGAAGGCCAGCAGGTGGCCGTCCGCGCTGGTGACGTAGCCGGACAGCCCCGACACGCCGGTCAGGCTGCCGGTCTTGGCGTGGACGTTGCCCGCCGCCGGGGTGCCGGCCATGCGGCTGCGCAGCGTGCCGCCGACGAACCGCTCCGGTTGCCCCGCGATGGGCAGCGCCGCGTACCAGGTGGCGAACCAGGGTTGGGCGCGCACGGCGGCCAGGAGGTCGACGAACTCCGCCGCCGGCACGAGATTGCGGCGGGACAGTCCCGAGCCGTCGCGCTGGCGCAGCGTCCCGGTGTCCATTCCGGTGTCGGCGACGTACTCGCTGATCGCGGTGAGACCGGCGGACCAGGTGCCGGTGCCGGAGAGCACGCGGCCGATCTCCTTGGTCAGGACCTCGGCGTGCCCGTTGTTGGAGAGCTTGAGGAACGGCGTCATCAGTTCACCCAGGCTCATCGAGTCGTGTCTGGCCACCGGGTGGGCCGTCTCCGGGGTGGGCTCGCCGAGCACGGTCCGGCCGAGCATCCGTACGCCGTGCCGGCGTAGCGCCGCCCGGAAGGAGCCCAGCCGGGCGCGGTCGTAGCGGGTGTCGTCGGCGACCAGGTTGCCGGTGACGACCCGGACGCCGGCGGCGGCGACCTGTGCGGCGAGCGCGTCGTAGTCGGCCGCGAGCATGGTCGGATCACCGCCGCCCCGCAGGTAGAGGTTGCCGGAGAGCAGCCCGCCGCGGCGCGCCCCAATGGTCTGCACGTCGGTGCTGAAGTGATGGCCGGGACCGAGCAGCCCCAGGGCGGCGGTGGAGGTCAGCAACTTGGTGTTGGAGGCCGGGACCAGCCGCCGGTTGCCGTTGCGGTCGTAGAGGGTCTCCCCGGTACTGGTGTCGACGACGACCACCGACGTCTGTGCGCCGGCCAGTCGGTTGTCGGCGAGGATCGCGTCGATGGTGGCGCGCAGGCGGGTCGTCGCGGGGGTGGGCGACTCGGCGGTGGCGCCGGACGCGCCGACGGTGGCCACGGTGACGACCAGCGCGAGCAGCGCGACGGCGCGCGGAAAGAGACGACGATGCATGCGCCGATGCTGCCACGAAGGTAATCGCCGGAAAAGAGCCTCGGGCGAAGGTTAGTGCCGTTCGTGACCTCGGGTCTCCTCTCGCGGTCGGCCGACCGACGTGTCGTGCACGCCCCCTGCATTCACTCACCGTAAGGAACTTCCGGGTTCGTCAGTGTGGGAATCGGTGCTCTGAACAGGGTGGCGACCAGTGCAGCCGGACACCGCGCCACACAACGCCTGAACCCCGCACCGGCGGTGATCGGCGCGGCCGAGCCCGGCTGCCAGTCCGAAAAAAATCTGCTTCCCGATCGCTCTCACCCCCGTGCTCGACTGATTCCGCTCTATTTGACGGATCGTCCGGCGCCGGGCACGGTGGGCAGGGAAGGGGCCCGTCAGCTGCCCCGATTCGATGCGACGGCGATGACCGTCCGTCCCTCCCGTCGCCTCCCACGCGCGCTCGCACGCGGGCCGATTGTCCGGTCTGCGCGACAACCGATTGCGAGCCGAGAAACCATGAGGAGTTCCACCCATGCTCACCATGACCGACAACGCCGTGCTCGTCATCCGTGACCTGGCCAACCAGCAGGACGTGGCCCAGGACGGTGGTGTGCGGATCGCCGCCGACACCGACGCCGGGTCGCTCACCGTGGAGCTGGTGCCCGAGCCGGAGCAGGGCGACCAGGTCGTCGACAACCAGGGCGCGCGGATCTTCCTCGACCCGGACGCCGCCGAACTGCTCGGCGACGCCTCGGTGGACGCCACCGTCGACGACGAGGGCATCATCCAGTTCGGCTTCACCGAGAAGCAGTAGAAACGGGCCCCGAGGTTCTCACCGCGGCGATCGTCCTCGCTGCGGCGGGCCCGGCCGGGGGTGCCACAGAGGCCCGCTGGTGTCGTCGGGCTGGAGCAGCGCGGCGAGCACGTGCGCCAGATGGTGCGACGTGCTCCACGCCGTCCAGTTGGCGGCCGACCCGGCCCCGGCTCCCCGGCGTGCGCGCCGCAGCAATTCGTGGTCGCCCCACGAGAACGCCGCTCCGGCACTCGACCAGTGCGGTGTCGCCACCAGCGTGCGACACAGGTCGGCGAAGCGCTCGTCGCCCCGGCCGCCCCGGCGCGACCAGCGGTAGACCCACCAGCCGTCGTCGGCGGTGTACCGCACGGTGGGTAGCCGGTCGCCGGCGTCACCCGAGTCGGGTAGCGCCGAGCCGACGCCGTAGTCGCCGTAGTCGACACCGACGTCCGCCAGCCGCTGCCAGAGCTGCCAGTCCCAGCGTTCCAGCCGCACCGGCTCGTCGGTGGGCAGCCGGGACAGCGTCGGAGGCATACCGCCCGCCGCCACCGTCGCCGAGCGCCAGGCGTGGCGACGGGCCCAGTCCAGCAGCCGGCGTACCCGTGGCTCCGCCACCCGCACGTCCGCCGGGCAGCAGACGTCACCCGCGTCCACCAGCAGGTCGCACTCTTCCGGCACGAGGCCGGTGTACCGCCAGATCCGCTCGACTGCGGTCGTGTCCGCGTCCGGACCAGCGCGGTCGCGCGCGACCCGCACCCGGACCAGCGCCCGCCGTGCGTACGCCCGGGCCGCCGCGCCGTGCGCGGTCAGCCGCCGCTCGCTCTCCGCGAGCCCGACGACGGGCATCAGCGGTACGCCCCACCGGACCAGCTCCGTGTCGGTCGAGTCGGGCAGCGTGGTCACGTCGACGGCCGGCAGCAGGCCGACCGGCAGCCGGCGCAGAGCGTCCCTGACGGAACGGTCGACCGCACTGACCTCCAGGATCGGGGCGACGAGCGGGGCAGCAGCGGGATCGAGGTGGTTCAACGCTTCCAGCTCGCCGCGTCGGCGGCTGGCGAGGATGGGGCGGTAGACCGGTGCCACTGCCCGGCCCCCGTGGGCGGGCACCATACTTCAATCTAGTCAGGCATTCGCATTCCTCCCCACTTCTGGTACCGAAAATCTGCTGTCTGGCTGTCGGTTCGGCGACTACGCTCGCCCGATGTCCGCGTCACCGCACCGATACCGCTCCACCGACGAGGACAGCGCCCGCTGGGTCGGCTTCCCGTTCCGCGCCCGGAGGCGTACACCGCGAACTGGGGCGTACGCGGAAACGAGCGCGCGGCGCCGCTTCGACCGTGGTCGCAACGTCGCCGCGCTCTGGCCGTCTCCCACCACCGCAGCCGTTCGGCGGTACGCCAGCGGGGACCTGGCTCGACCGGCCTTTCGCGCCGGTCAGCATTGTCGATCCCCGCTGGACGCGGACTCAAACCTCTCGAGCGTGGGGAATTCCACCATCTGCCAGTCCCGGCGTGACGCGTGACCGAACGGGGTATGAGCGGGTCATGGAGCATTTCACGATCGCGACCGTCGCCGAAAAGAGCCCCGACTTCCGGCGGGTGCTGTGGACCGGCAAGCACACCCAGTTGGTGATCATGACCATTCCGCCGGGCGGGGAGATCGGCGAGGAGGTGCACGAGGGCATCGACCAGATCCTGACGTTCGTCAGCGGGACCGGCGAAGCCCGGGTGGCCGGTGAGAAGCGGGAGGTCGTCGCGGGCGACCTGGTCGTCGTGCCGTCCGGCGCGAAGCACAACTTCGTCAACACCGGCCCGAATCCGCTGGTGCTCTACACCGTCTACGGCCCTCCGGAGCACGCCGACCAAGCCGTGCACCACACCAAGGAGGAGGCCGACAAGGCCGAGGAGGCCGGCGAGGACGAGCCGCCGACCGCGTGACGGCGGCCTGCCGCTGCGGGCGGGCCGTGACCGGGTCAGCCACGAGTTCGAGGTCTCCGCCGGCCAGGTGGTGGGGATCGACGTGGCGTTCGGGCAGAGGTACGGGACGCCGCCGGTCGAGATGGACCCGCTGTCCACCCTTGCCGACACGACGCGGGCCTGGGAGGCGTTCCGGCAGACGCAGCAGTACTCGGGCCGGTACCCGAAGCTGGTCCGACACAGCGCAGTGACAAGGTCTTCCAGCACAACGGCCCGGGCACGGTCTACATCAGGCCAGCACGGGTACGCCGGAGACGTCGACCGTCTCCGGATACTTCAACCCCGCGCCGGTGTTGAGCACCACCACCCGTTCGCCGGCCCGAATCCAGCCACCGGCGCGCAGTTGGCGCGCGGCGGTCAGGCAGGCCGCGCCCTCCGGGCAGAGCAGCAGCCCCTCCCGGGCCGCGAAGTCACGCAGGTCGGTCAGGATCTCGGCATCCTCGACGGCGACGGCGGTGCCGGCGGACGCCCGCAGCGCGGCCAGGATCAGCTCGTCACCCAGCGGCGCCGGCACGGTGATCCCGAACGCCACCGTGTGCGCGTCCTCCCACGGGCTGGCCCGGGACTCGCCGGCGGCGAAGGCCCGCACGATCGGTGCGCAGCCGGTCGACTGCACCGCCACCAGCCGAGGCAGCTTGTCGCCGACCCAGCCCAGCTCGCGCATCTCGTGCAGCGCCTTGTGAATGCCGATCAGGCCGACCCCGCCACCGGTCGGATAAATGATCACGTCGGGCACCTGCCAGCCGAGCTGCTCGACGATCTCGTACCCCATCGTCTTCTTGCCCTCGAGCCGGTACGGCTCGCGCAGCGTGCCGGCGTCGAAGATCGCCCCGTCGGACTCGGCGATCAGCTCGGCCACCCGCCGGCCGGCGTCGCTGATCAGCCCGTCGACCAGGCGCAGGTCCGCGCCGGCGGCCACGCACTCGCGCCGGCAGATGCTCGGTGCCGCCAGCGGCATGACGATCGTGGCGCCCATTCCGGCGCGCGCCGCGTACGTCGCCCACGCCGAACCGGCGTTGCCGTTGGTGGGCATCGCGATTCGCTCGACGCCCAGCTCACGGGCGCGGCTCACGCCGACAGCCGCGCCACGCGCCTTGAACGAGCCGGTCGGGATCAACCCCTCGTCCTTGACCATGAGGTCCGCGATACCGATCTCGGCGCCGTACGCCGGAGCGCGCAGCAGCGGTGTCCAGCCCTCACCGAGCGTAGTGACGTGCCGGGGGTCGGCGACGGGCAGCAGCTCGCGGTACCGCCACAGGTCGGCTGGGCGCAGCGGGAAACGCTCCGGGGTGACCGCCTTGGCGACCGCCGGCAGGTCGTAGCGGGCCAGCAGCGGCGAGCCGCAGTCGCAGAGGTTCTGTGCCGTGTCGGCGGCGTACTCCAGGCCGCAGCGCGGACAGTCCAGGTGGGTCAGGTACACGTCGCTCCTCGCCGTCAGGCCGCGTCGATGCTCAGTCACCGTTGCTCACGCCCTCCAACCACAGCAGGTCGACCAGCAGGAACTGCGCGCCGGCCGGGACCCGCGTCCCGCTGCTCGGGCGTGCCGGACGCACCCGAGAAGAGCCGTCGATACGGACGAGCACGCCGTCGGGCACCGCCTCGGTCGGGGCCAGGGCATCGGCCATCGCGCGCAGCCACGGGTACCCGCCGGTGATCTCCTCGTCGGTCTCGGAGAGCAGCCGCAACCGCCCACCCGAGACGTACGCCATCGCCCGGACCCCGTCCCAGCGCAGCTCGTACCCCGGCGTCGGTACTCGTCCAGCCGGTCCGTCACACCCGCATTCTCCGGCAGGTCGGGCCATCGCGCTGGCTGCCGGAGTGTCCGGTTCGCTCGGCATACGGGGACAGGGCGGGGTAGAACGGATTCCATGGACCTCAGCGACCAGCCCACCGCCCTGCTCCCGGGTGACGTGCGGATGCCCCTGCTCGGCTTCGGCACCTGGCAGGCCACCGGTCAGGCGGGCTACGACGCGGTGCTGGCCGCGCTCGACACCGGTTACCGGCATCTCGACACCGCCACCGTCTACGGCAACGAGCGGGAGGTCGGTCGGGCGGTCCTGGAGAGTGGGCTGCGGCGGGAGGACATCTTCCTCACCACGAAGCTCCCGTCGGACCGGATGGGTCGTGAGCGCGAGACGTTGGAGGCCAGTCTGGAGGCGCTCGGCGTCGACCAGGTGGACCTGTGGTTGATCCACTGGCCGCCGTCGTCACCGGCGGACAGCATTCCGCTGTGGCGTGAGTTGCTGGCCGCGCGGGACGAGAACCTGACCCGGGCCGTCGGGGTCAGCAACTACAGCACGAGCGAGATCGACGAGTTGATCCAGTCGACCGAGGAGAACCCGGCGGTCAACCAGATCCGGTGGAGTCCCGCGCTGTACGACCGGCAGCGGCACGCCGAGCACCGGGACCGGGGTGTGGTGCTGGAGGGGTACAGCCCGTTCAAGACCAGTGACCTCAGCGATCCCGTGCTGACCAGGATCGCTGCGGCCCACGGCGTGTCTCCGGCGCAGGTGGTGCTGCGTTGGCACATCGACCACGAGATCGTGGTGATCCCCAAGTCGGTGACCCCGGAGCGGATCAGCGCCAATTTCGACGTCTTCCACTTCTCGCTGACGGCGGAGGAGATGCGCGACATCGACGCGCTCGGCGGCGCCTGATACGGCGAATTCCTTCCGGATGCGGCCCGGTTCCTTCGACCCGATCGGGGTGCTCTGGCACCACACGGCCTCGACCTCCAGCGCCAGCAACCCGCACCCCGCGCTCGGCATCTGCATCAACGGTCGCTCAGACCTGGCCGGCCCGCTCTGCCAGGCGCTCGTCGACTACAACGGCGTCTTCCACGTCATCTCGGCCGGGAGACCAGCACCACCGGCAAGATCGACCCGTCCTTCATCGACCTCAACGTGATGCGCGCCGACGTCGCCGCGAAGGTGGCCGGCGGCAGCACGGCCTGGTCGTCCAACGTGGACAACACGACCTCCGGCCGCTTCACCGCCGGCGCCAACTGGGGTGTGTCGACGTTCTCCACCCAGCGGTACGGCGCCGACTACCGCTACGCCGATCCCGTCGCGGCCAGCGACCCGGCCTGGTACCGGTTCAACGTCCCGGCGACCGGCAACTACCGGGTGGACGCGTGGTGGCCGACGAACAGCGGCTACAACAGCGCCACCCCGTACATCGTCGCCACCACCACCGGCAACAGCACGGTGTACGTCGACCAGCGGGTGACCGGCGGGCAGTGGCGCGTCCTCGGCACGTTCACCCTGCCGGCCGGGGACGCCAACCGGGTGGCGGTGAGCCGGTGGAGCAACGCGACGGGCCTGGTCATCGCCGACGCCGTACGCCTGACCCGGGTCTGACGATCTTTGCCTCGTCTCCGTGAGGTCGGGGTGTCCCAGGCGCGGGGACGCCCCGACTTCACGGAATCGGAGTGGATCGAGGCGGCGGCAACTCGTACCGAACCGACCCCTGGGCCGGGCACCGAACAGGGCGTTTGCCGGTGCCGAGTCCGTCGGTGCCCGCGCGATGGAACCACGAGCCGTGCACCTCGCTGACCTGGACGGTGCCGCCGGCCCGCGTGTAGGACGCCTGCCAGTCGCGGATGGTCTCGTAGGCACCGTGGTCGAGGTAGTCCAGGTGCAGTTCGAGTGCGACGTGCTGCCCCGGAGGCAGGGTGGCGAGTCGGCGGGTGAGCCGTCCGCAGGCGACGAAGGCGAGTGTTCCGGTGATCGACACGAGCCAGGTGCCGGACTTCGGCTCGGTGACCTGGATGTCACACCGGGCCAACCGTCGCAACATGAAGAAGACCGCCGTCGCCATGCCCAGCCCGACCCCGATGAGCAGGTCCGTCGCGGCCACGCCGACCGCCGTGATCACGTAGATGGGCAACTCCCGGTGCCGGGCGTACGTGCGGATCTGGGCGAGGCTCACCAGCCGCAGGCCGACCACCACGAGGACGGCGGCGAGCGCGGCCATCGGGATCATTTCCAGCAGTACCGAGCCGGCCATCACGAACCCGGCGATCCAGAGTCCGTGCAGGATGGCCGAGGCGCGGGTGCGTGCCCCCGCCGCGACGTTCGCCGAGCTGCGCACGATGACCCCGGTGACCGGGAGGCCGCCGAGCGTTCCGGAGACAGCATTCGCGGCACCCTGGGCGATGAGCTCCCGATCGAGGTTCGCCCGTGGGCCGTGGTGCATCCGGTCGACGGCCACCGCCGAGAGCAGAGATTCGACGCTCGCGACCAGGGCGATGGTGACGACCGCCGGGACGACCTCCCACAGCGGTGAGTCGGGCCAGCGGGGGAGGATGAGCGCGCTCAAGGGGTCGGCGGGCAGATCCACCCGCTCCACGTCGGCGCCCACGGCCGTCGCGACCACGGTAGCGACCACCACCGCCACCAGGGTCGCCGGCAGCAGTGTGGTCTTGACCAGACGTGACCAGAGCAGCAACAGCGTCATGGTCAGCGCGCCGAGCAGCACGGAACCGCTGTGGTGGTCGGCGACCCGGCCGGGTAGGTCCCGGAGATTCGCCCACGCGGAGCTCTGGGGCTCGCCGCCGAGCGCGACGTGCACCTGGCTCAGCGCGATGACCAGGCCGATGCCGGCCAGCATCCCGTGTACGACAGTTGGCGACAGAGCTAGCGCGGCCCGCCCGAGGCGGGTGATGCCCAGCAGGATCTGCAGCAGCCCGGCGACGGTCACGATCGCGGCGGTGCCGGCGAAGCCGAACTCGGCGATGGTGCCCGCGACGATCCCGGTGAGCCCGGCCGCCGGTCCGCTGACCTGGAGCGGCGCGCCGCTGAGCGCGCCGGCGACTATCCCGCCCACGACGGCGGCGATCAGCCCGGACAGCAGGGGCGCTCCGGAGGCGGCAGCGATGCCGAGGGACAACGGGATCGCGATCAGGAAGACGACGATCGACGACGGGATATCGTGCCGAAATGATGCTAAAGCCGACATCTTCCGGAAGGTACTTAGATAATATTAATGCATAGTTAAGCGTGATTCTTTCACTCAGGCGGGGCGTGACCGTCCAGATCACGCCCCCGCCGTCGTGGTGTCGGATCAGCTACGCGCGCAGGTCGTCCCGTTGAGCGAGAAGCTGGTCGGGGACGAGTACGACCCGTTCAGCGTCCCCTGGTAGCCGAAGCTGGCCGTGCCACCGGGCGCGATCGACCCGTTGTGGCTCACGTTCCGGGCGGTCACCGCGGACCCGCTCTGGTTCACCGTGGCGTTCCAGGCGTTGGTAACCGTCTGCCCGCCGGGCAGGTTGTAGTTCAGCGTCCAGCCGTTGATCGCGCTGGACCCGGTGTTGGTGATCTGCACGTCGGCGGTGAAGCCGTTGTTCCACGAGTTGGCCGTGTACTTCACCGCGCAGCCCGAGGTGCCGCCCGGCGGCGGGGTCGTTGGCGGCGGGTTGGTGGGGTTGCCGCCACCGTTGACGTTGGCCGAGAACGAGGTCACCGCGAGCCCGACGCCACCCTGCCACGGCTCGAAGCCGGCCTGGATGCTCGTCAGATACCAGGAGTTCGTGATCGCGCCCCGGTTGCGGGTGTCGTTGATGAAGTCCATGACGCTGAAGTTCAGGCTAGAGATCGCCGACGACGCGACGTACGAGATGACGTTGTTGGAGCCGTTGCTGCCCCGCCAGACCTCCCAGGTGCGGCCGGCCAGATTCGTCGTGCCGACCACCGAGCCGATGGGCTGGATCGAACCCTGCCGGTTGAGCCAGATCATGATCTCCATCTGGTTCACGCCGTCGCGCTTGGGCGACGGGTCCAGCCAGATGTCGTACGACGCGTTGTAGGTGGCGCCGCTGACGTACCGGTAGGAGATGCTGCTGGTGGCGCTGCTGATCTGCGACACCTGGATCGGCAGGTTGGTGCCGGGGGAGCAGTTGGTGTAATGACAACCGAAGAAGATCGAGGGGTACGCCGTGGGCGCGCCGTTGGTGGGGCTGCTGCCGTTCAGCGTGGTGATCTCGAAGCCGTTACTGGTGGCGTTGATGCACTGCTGGGCGGTCGTGCCCCAGCGGTTGTTCTGCACCACGTAACGGCCCTGGATCACGGTGGAGCCGTACTGCTCGCAGATCAGGGTGTCGGCGGAGGCGCTGCCGCCGAGGGCCACGGCGACGAGGGAACTGGTGAGCAGGAGCCCGGCGGCGGCCAGGGCCCGAAGGAGACTTTTCATGACGCTCCTTGACTCGGCGCTCGGTGGGCGCCGGCTGGTGGGGGCAGTGCGGGAGCGCTCCCACGCTCAACGACACATTTACATGCTTAAAACTACGGTGCAACCGCATGCGTCAAACTGGCGAATTGTGAGGATTGCCACGCCCGCTCCGGACGGCTATCGGCGGACATCCCGATCAGCGACGGTGAGCACCGGCGAGCGGTTTCCGGCGGGCCGATCGGCTCTGGTGCGCGCCGGTCGCTCCGAGTAGCGTGTTGCCTCCAACGCGTGCCGTTCCCCTCCGGAGGCGTACACCACCATGCGTAGCTCCCCCCTGCGCATCCTCATCGTCGGCGCGGGCATCGCCGGCCTGGCCGTGGCCCGAGCCCTGCGCCTGGCGGGCTTCCGGCCGGACGTGACCGACAAACTGCCGGTGGGGGAGTCGACCGAGGTCGGCCTCTACCTACCCGGCAATGCCGCCCGTGCGCTGCGCCGGCTGGACCTGCACGATCCGGTCCGCCCCCTCGGGCAGGTGATCCGCCGGCAGCGCTTCTTCGACGCCGCCGGGGCCCCGCTCTGCGAGGTCGACCTCGACGCGCTCTGGGCCGGCGTCGGGGAGTGCCGGGCGCTGCCCCGGAGCGACCTGCACCGGGTGCTGCTCAGCGGCGCCGGGGGCGCCGTCCGGCACGGCGCCGAGGTCCGCACCCTCGAACTGCTTCCGGGCGCTGTCGGCGTCACCTTCACCGACGGCACCCGCACCGAGTACGACCTGGTCATCGGCGCCGACGGACCGCGTTCGTCGGTCCGGACCCTGGCCGCGCTCGGCGGGCCGCCCCGCCCGACCGGGCACGTCGTCTACCGGGCCGTCCTGCGGGACGGGCCGACCGTCACCGACTGGACCGCCCTGCTCGGGCAGCGCTGTGGCCTGCTGCTCGTGCCGATCGGGGAGGGACGGCTGCACTGCTACGCCGACGAGGCGGGCAACGAGCCGCCCGCCGACCCCCTCGCCCGGCTGCGGGAACTCTTCGCCGACTACCGGGGTACGGTGCCCGAAGTGCTCCAGACGCTCGACCAGGTGCACGTCGGGATCACCGACGAGGTCGAGCTGGGTCGCTGGCACCGGGGGCGGGTGCTGCTGGTCGGCGATGCCGCGCACGCCACCGCGCCGACCCTGTCGCAGGGTGCGGCGATGGCTCTCGAGGACGCCGTGGTGCTGGCCGAATCGCTGCGCGCGGCCGGCAGCGTGGAGGCAGCGCTGATGGCGTACGAGAGTCGTCGTCGTCCGCGTACCCGATGGGTGGCCGACCGGACCCGGGACCGCGACCGGACCAGGGACGTGCCGCCGGCGCTACGCGACCCGCTGTTGCGCGGACGCGGCGGACGAATCTTCGGGGAGCACTACCGGTTACTGGTCGGCCCGCTGTAGGCCCGTTGTAGATCGTGTCACGCCACCCCACGCGGCGCTGCGACCTGCCGGGGACTATTCTCCTTGCGGATGACGGCCCGCCGATAACCAGCGTGAGCCGAGCGGGACAACCGAGAACCGGAGGCCACTCGTGACCACCGTCGCACCCAAGCCGGTCGTGACCCGGCCCTGGCCGGTCCGGGAGCCGGTCAAGGGGTCGGCCATCGCGCGGCTGCTGCGAACCACGGACGCGAAGCAGATCGGGATCATGTACATGGTCACCGCGTTCGTGTTCTTCCTGATCGGTGGCCTGATGGCCCTGGTCATGCGGGCTGAGCTGGCCCGACCCGGGCTGCAGTTCCTGTCGCCCGAGCAGTACAACCAACTCTTCACGATGCACGGCACGATCATGTTGCTGTTCTTCGCGACGCCGATCGTGTTCGCCTTCGCGAACTACATCGTGCCGATCCAGATCGGCGCGCCCGACGTCTCCTTCCCCCGACTGAACAGCTTTGCCTACTGGCTGTACCTGTTCGGCGGCACGATCGCGACCGCCGGCTTCCTCACCCCGGGCGGCGCCGCCGACTTCGGCTGGTTCGCGTACGCGCCGCTGAGCAGCGTCGAGCACTCGCCCGGCGTCGGCGCCAACCTATGGATCATGGGTCTGGCCATCTCCGGCCTGGGCACGATCCTCGGCGCGGTAAACATGATCACGACGGTGCTCACCCTGCGCGCGCCCGGCATGACCATGTTCCGGATGCCGATCTTCACGTGGAACATCCTGGTCACCAGCCTCCTGGTGATCCTGGTCTTCCCGCTGCTGGCCGCCGCGCTGTTCGCGCTCGCCGCGGACCGCATCCTCGGCGCCCACGTGTACGACGCGGCGACCGGTGGACCGATGCTGTGGCAGCACCTGTTCTGGTTCTTCGGGCACCCCGAGGTCTACATCGTCGCGCTGCCGTTCTTCGGCATCATCAGCGAGATCATCCCGGTCTTCTCCCGCAAGCCGATCTTCGGCTACAAGGGTCTGGTCGCCGCGACCATCGCGATCGCCGCGCTCTCCATGAGCGTCTGGGCGCACCACATGTTCGCCACCGGCCAGGTCCTGCTGCCGTTCTTCAGCTTCCTGAGCTACCTGATCGCCGTGCCGACCGGCATGAAGTTCTTCAACTGGATCGGCACCATGTGGCGGGGCCAGATCAGCTTCGAGACGCCCATGCTCTGGGCGGTCGGTTTCCTGGTCACCTTCCTCTTCGGCGGTCTCACCGGTGTGCTGCTGGCCAGCCCGCCGCTCGACTTCCACGTGTCGGACTCGTACTTCGTGGTGGCGCACTTCCACTACGTGCTCTTCGGCACCATTGTGTTCGCCGTCTTCGCCGGCATCTACTTCTGGTTCCCGAAGATGTTCGGCCGGATGCTCGACGAGCGCCTGGGCAAGGTGCACTTCTGGCTCACCGTGATCGGCTTCCACACCACCTTCCTGGTGCAGCACTGGCTGGGTGCCGAGGGCATGCCCCGCCGGTACGCCGACTACCTGCCCGGTGACGGTTTCACCACGCTGAACACGATCTCCACGATCGGCGCGTTCATCACCGGTATCTCCACGCTGCCGTTCATCTACAACTGCTGGAAGTCGTACAAGACCGGCCCGGTGGTCGAGGTCAACGATCCCTGGGGCCACGGCAACTCGCTGGAGTGGGCGACCAGCAGCCCGCCCCCGCTGCGCAACTTCGACCGGATGCCGCGCATCCGCTCCGAGCGCCCGGCGTTCGACATGAAGTTCCCGGAGCTGGCCGCCGGCCAGAGCGTGGCCGGCCCGCCGGAGGGTGGCGCGAAGCCGCTCACCAGTGAGTCGGACGGCGGCGCCACCTACAGCGAGGACACCGCCAGCAACATCGACCGGCACTGACGCTAGACAGAGCCTGTACGACGGGCGCCGCCCCCGGGACCACCGGGAGCGGCGCCCGTCGCGTTACCGCCCCTGCTCTGCCCCGCGCCCCGCGCCCCGCGCCCCGCGCCCCGCGCCCCGCGCCCCGCGCCCCGCGCCCCGCGCCCCGCGCCCCGCGCCCCG
>NZ_JBNCKT010000072.1:0-29426 GCF_049841675.1 Micromonospora sp. DT4 | reverse complement strand
AACTGGCACACCAACCAGCCAGTCCTACGGTCCCTGACCGCATACGACCACTGACCCCCTTGGAATAGATCGTCTAGGGGAGGGAGTGGGTGACCTTCTCGCTGGACAGCCGGGTGGCCAGACGGGCCGGGTCCGGGTTGGCGCAGAGGACCACCGTGGCAGCCCGGGTGAGCGGTGCGAGGAGCCAGTCGACCGGGTCGGGATAGCGCGAGGCATCGACCAGGACCCGCGCGCCCGGCTCGATGCCCAACTCCACCGCCCGTGCCTCGGCGCGGGCGAGCAGGTGCGTGTCGGCGGGGCCGGGGCCGGGCTGCGGGGTGAAGTGGTCCCCGTGCCCGCGTACCTCGACCACGTAGTCGGCGAAGCCCGGCGGCACCTGCCGCAGTGGGGCGGCGAGCGGCGCGAGGCCCAGGGCGTACCGCTCGTCGGCGGGCCAGGACTGCGCCTCGTCGAACCGGTCCGCAGTGGCGAAGAGGACGTCCACGTCCCCCGGCGTGTCGAGCACACTCAGCTTGGCTGACCAGCAGCCCAGCAGCACCGCGGCGGTCTGCCAGTGCGGAGGGAGCAGTACGCCGGCCGGTGTGCCCGGCGCGAGGCCGACCTCGTCGACGAGGAGATTGGCGGTCTTCGACACCCAGTTCGCCACGGTGGCGCCGGAAAGTTCGGTGCGGTCTCCGGTGGAGTCGTCGTACCAGGTCAGCAGCGGTCGGGTCGGGTCGGTCGCGATCGCGTCGGCGAAGACCCGGGCAATGTTGTCGGCCATCGGCGCGAACGATACGCCTCCGCGACCCGTACTCGATGACGATGACAAGTCGGCGTACGGTCGGGTCGCAGTCAGCGTCGGTCCCGTACTCCGGCGTAGGCTTTACCCCCGGAGTGTTGTTCCCCACAGACCCACCCGCAAGGAGTCGCCCCGTGACCGCCGGTCGCCCGCCCCGCGTGCTCATCGACGCCACGAGTGTCCCCGCCGACCGTGGTGGTGTCGGTCGATACGTCGACGGTCTGCTCGGTGCCCTCGGCAAGGTGTGCGGTTCGGGGGTGGAGTTGGCCGTGGTGAGCCTCCGCACCGACCTGGAGCGTTACACCCGGATGCTGCCCGGCGCGGAGATCATCCCCGCTCCGGCCGCCGTGGCGCACCGCCCGGCCCGTCTCGCCTGGGAGCAGACCGGCCTGCCGCTGCTCGCCCAGCAGGTCGGCGCGCACGTGCTGCACTCGCCCTTCTACACCTGCCCGCTGCGGGCCGGGTGCCCGGTGACGGTCACCGTGCACGACGCGACGTTCTTCACCGAGCCGGAGCACTACGACAAGTCGCGCCGGACGTTCTTCCGCAGCGCCATCAAGACCTCGATGCGCCGCGCCAACCGGGTGATCGTGCCCAGCAAGGCCACCCGCGACGAGCTGATCCGCCTGCTCGATGCCGACCCGACCCGCATCGACGTGGCCTACCACGGGGTCGACCACGCCGCCTTCCACGCGCCGAGCGAGGAGGAGAAGGCTCGCGTACGCGCCCGGCTCGGGCTGGGCAACAGCAGCTATGTCGCCTTCCTCGGCGCCAAGGAGCCGCGCAAGAACGTACCCAATCTGATCCGGGGTTGGGCTCGTGCGGTGGCCGACCGGATCGACCCGCCGGCGCTGGTGATCGCCGGCGGGCAGGGGCACGACGACGACATCGACCGCGCGGTGGCCGAGGTCCCGTCGCACCTGCGCCTGCTGCGTCCCGGTTACCTGCGGTACGCCGATCTGCCCGGCTTCCTCGGCGGCGCGCTGGTCGCCGCCTACCCGTCGTACGGCGAGGGGTTCGGCCTGCCGATCCTGGAGGCGATGGCGTGCGCCGCCCCGGTGCTGACCACGCCCCGCCTGTCGCTGCCCGAGGTGGGTGGCGACGCCGTCGCGTACACCTCCGAGGCCCCGGACCAGATCGCCACCGACCTGGCCGCCCTGCTCGATGACGAGCAGCGCCGGTTGTCGCTGGCGAAGGCCGGCTTCGACCGGGCCAAGGAGTTCACCTGGGAGTCCAGCGCCGAGGTGCACATCGCCGCGTGGAGTCGCGCCCGATCGTGACCGTTCGGGCCCCCTCGTGGTGACCCGTGCCACTGCGGGGGGATGCGTCGGGCATGATGTGCGGATGCTTTATGCGGTCATCCCGGCAGGTGGCAGCGGCACAAGGTTGTGGCCGTTGTCCCGCGCCGGCCACCCCAAGTTCCTCCATCCGCTGACCGGCACCAGCTCCTCGCTGTTGCAGGCGACCGTGGAGCGGCTCGCGCCGCTGACCACACCGGATCGCACCCTTGTGGTCACCGGTGCCGCGCACGTCGCGGCGGTCGCCCGGCAGCTGACCGGGCTGCCGGAGGAGAACATCCTGGTCGAGCCGTCACCCCGGGATTCCTGCGCGGCGATCGCGCTGGCCGCGGCGGTGATCGCGGTTCGTGACCCGGAGGCGGTCATGGGCAGCTTCGCTGCCGACCACCTGATCAGCGACCCGGACAACTGGGTGCGCACGGTCCAGGAGGCGGTCCGGGGGGCCGAGCAGGGCATGCTGATGACGGTGGGGATCACCCCGACCCGCCCCGAGACCGGATACGGCTACCTGGAGACCGGCGACGAGACCGACGGCACCCCGTGGCGTCAGGTGGCCGAGTTCAAGGAGAAGCCGGCCGCCGAGGTCGCCGAGGCGTACGTCCGCTCGGGTCGGCACCTCTGGAACGCCAGCATGTTCGTCTGGCGGGTGGACGTGTTCCTCGCCGAGCTGGCCCGCCAGCAGCCGGCCCTGCACGCGGGCGTCATGGCCATCGCCGCCGCCTGGGGCACCCCGGAGCAGGACGACGTCCTCGGCGCCGTCTGGCCGACGTTGCCGAAGATCTCCGTCGACTACGCGGTGATGGAGGGCGCGGCGACCGCGGGTCGGGTCGCCACGGTGCCGGGCGACTTCGGCTGGAACGACGTCGGCGACTTCCACACCCTCGGTGACGTGCTACCCGCCGACGAAGCGGGCAACGTGGTGCTCGGCACCGACGCCAAGCCGGGCGTGCTCCTGCGGGACACCGCCAACCTGGTCGTGGTGCCGCAGTCGGGTCGGCTGGTGGCGGTCCTCGGTGTGCGCGACCTGATCGTGGTGGACACTCCCGACGCGGTGCTGGTCTGTCCGCGTGAGCGTGCCCAGGACGTCAAGCTCCTGGTCGACGAGCTCAAGGAGCGCGGCGAAGAGGGCTACGTCTGACGTCCGGTGTCGTAACGCTGGCGGCGGCAGGCCGTCGCCAGCGCAGACCCGCTGTCAGAACCGGCGTAGGGCCGCCAGGGCCGGCTCGATGAGTTGTACGGTCCCGCCGGCCAGCGGCTCGGGCAGCCGATCGGGCGGGAACCACCCCAGCTCCTCGGCCTCGTCGCTGACCTGCTCGACGGCGCCGGGCGGGGCGACCACGGCGAACCGGACGTCGTAGTGGCGCGAGCCGCCCTGGCAGAGCACCTCGTGTACGTCGACGTCGATCGGTACCGGGTCGATGCGCAGGCCGTCGATGCCGGACTCCTCGGCGGCCTCGCGCAGCGCCGCCTCGGCCAGCGTCCGGTCCACCGGCTCGCAGTGCCCGCCGAGCTGCACCCACCGGCCGAACTTGGCATGCAGGCAGAGCAGCACCCGTGCGCCGGTCGGATCCAGCACCAGCGCGCTCGCGGTGACATGGCCGGGGCGGTGTTGCCGGCTCATCGCGACCGGCCCGGCGGCGAGCAGCGCGAGGGTCCGCTCCCGCGCGTCGGCCGCCGCCGGGCTGGTCGGCTGCCAGCCCTCAAGGAGAGCGACGGCCTCGGCGTGCAGCGTCGCGTACGCGGCGGGTTCGGTGGGATCGACGGCGGGTCCGGTGATCGCGGTGTCAGGCACCCCGACACTGTACGAGCGTGGGCTCCGTACGCTGGCGCGGTGACCCTGCGACTCCTCGAATTCGTGGTGGCCGGCAACGAGGCCAGCGATCTGCTTCCGGTGCGATCGCCGGCGCTGCTGCGGTCGTACGGTGCTCGGCGGGGTTTCTGGACCGTGCTGGACGAGGGTCCGGTGGAGCGCTGCCTGGCCCTGCTGTTGGAGCTGGACGACGGTGAGTGGACGGCCCGGCACGTCACGGCGGATGCCGGGGTCGAGAACGACCGGACCGAGGACGGTGAGGCGCTCGCCCACCACGACGGCTGGGTGTACGTCTTCGGCTCCCACTTCGGCTCGAAGGCCGGCCCGCTGCGTCCCCGACGGGCGTTCGTGGCCCGGTTCCGCGAGGACGACGTGGCGGCCGGTCCGCTGCCGGTGCACGTGGTGCGCAACCGGTTCCGGCTGCACCGGACGGTGAACGACGCCCTGGCCGCGTCACCGCTGACCCTGCTGCCTCCGGGTGAGCGGGTGCGGGACCGGTTCATCGTGGAGACCCTGGCCCGGGGGACCAGTCGGGCGAAGAGTTGGGTGAGTCGCCTGGCCCCGGACGACCTGCCCCTGAACGTGGAGGCGGCGGCCTTCACCCCGGGCGGCACGGTCCTGCTCGGACTGCGTTTCCCGGTGACCGAGGCCGGCGAGCCGACCCTGGTGGAGGTGTCCGGCGTGCCGGGCATGTTCGCCGCGGACCCGGTGTGGCCCCGGGCGCTCGGGGCGTACGCGGTGACCGGGGTGACCCCGCCGGGCGAGTTGACCGGCTTCCGGGCGATCGCGCCGACGCCGGACGGCGCGTACGCGGCGGTGATCGGCTCGATCGACGCGCTGGGTAAGGGTTCGGTGCTGCTCGACGAGCATCCGGGCGGTGGTGCGGTCACCTCCCGGCACGTGCGGTTCCGGTTGCCGGCGGGTCCGACGGGCGACGCGTGCCGGCTCGTCGGGGAGGAGGTGGCCGACCTGACGCCGTTCCACCACGTCGAGGGCCTGGCCGAGTTGGACGGGCGGCCGTTCTACGTCACGGACGAGGACCACCGGGTCGCGCTCTGGGCCGGCTGAGCGGGGCAGGCGCACCGCGGCGGTGGGGTGACCGGACGACACCTCTGCGGAGCCGAGCAAGGACCGCAGACCCTCGTGGTGCCGCCCGATCACCGGTCCCTCCCCAGTTCCCGGTGCCCCGGCGTCGTGCGCGTCCAGGACGCGTCGGTGCCGTGCGCGGGCACTGGAAGCATGCCCAACCGTCCCCGGAGGCGTCGAGGTTTTTCAGTCCAGGCTTAAAGATGGAGATAACTGCCGTCCGGGTAGAGTCGAAACGGTCGTCCGGCATCCCTCTGCCGGCGGCACGGGAGCGCTCTATGCTGAAGATCCACTTTTCCGGCGAGGACATCCTCCGGACCCGGGTGGCGCCGGCGGCCGACCCGGTTTGGGAGCTGGTCCTCAGCCTGCACGTGTTGCAGGGCCGCAACCGCGATCCGCTGACGTCGGCCTGGCGGCACACCGTGACCCGCGAGCTACGCCAGGACATCGCCTCCGGCCAGCTTCGACTGCTCTTCGCGCTGAACCCGCCGCGCGGCTACTTTCCCGACTTCCTCACCCCGTACGCCAGCCTGGAGGGTTTCGAGGCGGGGCTGGAGGCGGTCCGCAGCACGCCGATCGAGCTGCTCCAGCGGGACCTGACCCTGGTGGCCGCCGGGAACCAACTGCCCACCTCGGCCGCCGCGCTGGCCCGTGGCGACGTGGCGACGCTGCGCCACCTCGCTGATTCGATGAAGCAGTACCGGACTCTGGCGATCAGCCCGTACTGGAGCCGCATCCAGGCCGCCGTGGCGGCGGACCGCACCCGTCGTGCGCGCGCCCTGCTCGACGGCGGCGTCGAGGGCCTCCTGAGCAGCCTGCGCCCGAGCATGCGCTGGGAGAGCGGGGTGCTCGAGGTGCGCGACTATCCGCACAGCCGCGAGCTGCACCTCGACGGACGCGGGCTGCTGCTGGTGCCGTCGTTCTTCTGCGTCGCCACCCCGGTCGCCCTGCTCGACCCGGCGCTGCCGCCGGTCCTGGTGTATCCGGTGGACCGGCTGGGCGGCCTCGCCGCGACCGACGGCGACTCACCGGCCGCGTCCGGTGCCGGCCGCGACTCGCTCGCCGCGCTGCTGGGCCGGACCAGGGCCGCCGTGTTGCAGGCCAGCGACGACGGCTGTACGACGGGCGAGATGGCCCGCCGGCTCGACATCTCCCCGGCGGCGGCGAGCCAGCATGCCACGGTGCTCCGCAACGCCGGCCTGCTCGTCAGCCACCGCGACCGCAACACCGTGCTGCACACGCTGACGCCCCTGGGCCGCGCCGTCCTGGAGGCGTGACCCACCCTCTCGCCCCGTCGATCATGAGGTTATCGCCCTGACACGCCGAGGCGACGGGCAATAACTTCATGATCGCCGCCGGAGGTGGGTGCCGGAGGTGGGTGCCGGAGGTGGGCGGCGCCGGGCCTGGCGGCGGATCTACAGGGCGAGTGCGGCGCTCGCCGGGCTGCCGGCGGGCGGGGGCAGCAGCGTCGACGGGACACCCTCGGCCGCCAGGGCGAGGCGCAGCCGGTGCAGGTCGGCGCCGAAGCGGACCAGGTCCATCGGGTCGACCGGCGCCGGGGCGGTGCCGAGCACCAGCGCGGTGGCGTCGGCGGGCCAGCCGGGTACCTGGGCGACCAGGCCGGCGCGTACCTCGGCCTCGTCGACAAGGGTGAAGACCGTGCCCGGGGTGACCACCCCGGCGACCGCGTCGAGCGCCCGCCGCACCGCGACGGGATCGATCGGCTCCGGGCCGACAACCTCGGTGAGGGTCGCGGCGTCGGCCAGCCCGGCGGCCCGGGCCTCGGCGGTGCCCAGCGAGAAGAGGTCCTGCGCGGCATCCCGGACCAGCGCCCGAGCGCCCCCGGAGTCGTCCACGCCGGTGGCGGTGAGATAGCCCCGCACCACGGCCACCGGGACCTGGTCACACTTGCCCTTGATCAACTCGCCGGCGCCCGCCAGTTCGTCGACCACGGCCATCTGGGTGAGCTGAAGCTCGTTGCCGTACGGGTCGACCTCGCCCCGATGGTCGCGGATGGCCGGCATACCGGCGACCCCGAGTGCGACGTCGGTCAGCCCGTTGCGCCAGGGCCGGCCCATGGTGTCGCTGACAATCACGGCGACATCGAGGTCGTACCGCTCCCGGAGCGCGGCGCGCAGCTCACGGGCCGACGCGTCCGGATCTACCGGCAACAGCACCAGCTGGGTCTTGTCGACGTTCGACGCGTCGATCCCGGCGGACGCCATCACGAACCCGTGGTGGGTCTGCACGATGCGGGTCGCACCGCGGCTGGCCACGACCCGCGCGGTCTCGCCGGCCAGCACCTCGTCGCGGGCGGCGAGCCGCTCCGGCCCGTCCGCCGGGACGTCGACCAAGCGCCCCTCCGCCTTGGAGACGATCTTGCTCGTCACCACCAGCACGTCGCCGTCGCGCAGCCACGGCGCGGCGGTGGCGATCAACGCCGCCAGGTCGTCACCCTCGGTCACATGCCCGATGCCCAGCACCGGCAGGATTTCCAGCCTCACGTCAACTCCACCGCGGCGCGGACCATCGCTGCCGTCGCCGCCTCGTCGGTCATCCGCAGCGGCACCGCGCGGACCGTCACCTCCGGCACCAGCGTGTCGGCGTCCTCCTCGGCCACCAGCCAGCCGTCCAACAGGCCGCCGGCCGGCCGGCCGCCGTACAGTCGGCCCACTCCCGCCGCGCTGCACTCGACCCCGAGCACCGCGAGACAACGGTCGGCCATGCCGCGCACCGGGGCACCGCCGATGATCGGCGAGACGCCCACCACCGGCGCCGGGCCGTCCGCAACGGCCTCACGAATCCCGGGTACGGCGAGCACCGGCGCGACGCTCACCACCGGATTGCTCGGGGCGATCAACACCAGGTCGGCCGCCCCGATGGCGTCCAGCGCCCCCGGTGCCGGCTTGGCCGTCTCCGCGCCCACGAACACGAAACGGTGGGTCGGGATGTTCGCCCGATACCGCACCCACCACTCCTGGAAGTGGATGGCCCGCTGGCCCTGGTCGTCCTCGGTAGCGCCGGCACCGCTCCCGGGCTCGCCCGCACCGCTCACGACGGCGTGGGTCTCCAGCCGGTCGTCGGTCGCCGGCAGCAGACGTACGCCCGGCCCCCAGCGGGTCGCCAGCGCCTCGGTGACCGCGCTGAGCGGGTAGCCGCCGTTGAGCATGGTGCTGCGTACCAGGTGGGTGGCGATGTCCTTGTCGCCGAGGCCGAACCAGGTGGGCTCCGCGCCGTACGCGGCCAGCTCCTCCTTGACCGTCCAGCTCTCGCCGACCCGACCCCAGCCCCGCTCCGGGTCGGCACCCCCGCCGAGGGTGTACATGACGCTGTCCAGGTCGGGACAGATCTTCAACCCGTGCAGCCACAGGTCGTCGCCGACGTTGACCACGGCGGTCACCTCGGCGCCGACCTCGCGGGCGTACGCCCGGACGCCGAGCAGGAACCGGGCGCCCCCGATGCCGCCGGCCAGAACCACGATGCGCATGTCGACCATCCTCGCGTACGTGACGCCTCCGGTCCGCCGGTGCCCTGGGGAGACTAGGCTCACGTGCGCCCTGTCCGTCCATGCCCCGAGGGGGAGCTCGTGACCAGCCCCGCCGAGCCCGCGTCCGCCGACGCGACGCAGGCCCGCCAGCTGACCAAGCCACTGCGCGAACTGGGTGCGCTCGCCCTGCTCGGCGCCAACGCCGTGTTCCTCTTCGTGGGGCTGCTCCGGCTGCTCGTTCCCGCCGGCTACACCGACTTCACCGGCCGGGCGGGCAGCTCCTTCTTCTCGTTCGTCGGGGTGGAGGCGGTGGTTCTGCCGCTGCTGGCCGTCCTGCTGGCCACCCACGTCGCGCCCGTGCTGCCGAAGGCGAAGCTGATCACGCAGGTGGCGCTCGGTGAGTACGCGGTCAGCGCCGTGCTCGGCACGCTCTCCATGCTGATCTGGACGGTGGGGCGCCTCGCCGACGCCGAGATCTTCGACGCGCTGCTCGGCATCCTCACCCGGTTCGCCTGGTTGGTGATCTTCGCGGTGGCCGCCTGGGTGGTCTTCACGATCTGGCGGGCGTTCTACTACGTGCCCAAGCCGAAGCCGGGCGTCTACGGCCAGCCGCAGCCTGGCGTCTACGGCCAACCGCAGCCGGGTTGGCCACAGCAGCAGGGCGGTTGGCCGGCCCCGGGTCAGCCCGGCGGGCAGCCGCAGGGCGGATGGCCCACTCCCGGCCAGCCGGGCGGCTACCCGCAGGCGGGCCAGCCGGGCGGCTACCCGCCGGCGCAGTTCTCCGGCCAGTACGGCCAGCCGTCCCCGCCGTTCCAGGCTCCGCAGTCCGCGCCGCCGTCCCAGCAGTCCGCGCCGCCGTCCCCGCAGTCGGCGGCGCCGGCCAACCCGCACCCGCAGTCCGCGCCACCGTTCTCGCAGTCGGCGGCGGCGTTCCCGCAGTCCGCGCCACCGTTCGAGGCGGCACCGCAGTCCGCGCCGCCCGCCCCGCCGTTCGGGCAGCCGCCGTCGGCCGACCTGACCCAGGCGCTCCCGCGTCAGTCCGCCGAGCTGGCCGCCGACGACCTGACCCAGGCGCTCCCGCGTCAGTCCGCCGAGCTGGCCGCCGACGACCTGACCCAGGCGCTCCCGCGCCCTGCCGGCGAGGACAGCGACCGCACCCAGCACATCAACCCCGACCAACCCCGCTAACGCACTTCACCCCACCCGTCCGACCGGAAGAACGCCGGACTCCCCGCAAGATCCGCACAGGAACAGGGTTATTGCTGCCTCAGACGCCTCTGAGGCAGCAATAACAGGGAAGCTGCGCGGATCTTGGGTCACCCCCCACCCCCGTCGAGCATGAAGTTGTTGCGCCGACACGGCGCGTGTACGTGGGCGGGGCGTGGGGAGGGCGGGGCGTGGGCAGGGCGGGCGTGGGCAGGGCGGGCGTGGGGGAGGAGGGCGTGGGGGCGGGGCTGGGGGTCGGTGGGGTGGGGTGCGCATAGGGTGAGCGGATGGTTGATCGCACCCACCCCGGTCCCAGCGAGGCGAGCGTGCGGCGGGCCCTGGGTCGGGCCGCCACCGGGCGGGTGCTGGACCGTGACGAGGCCACCGCGCTGCTCGCCGCCCGCGGTGACGCTCTCGACGAGTTGCTCCGGGTGGCCGGTCAGATCCGCGACGCCGGGCTGCGGGCGGCCGGGCGGCCGGGCGTCGTCACGTACTCGAAGAAGGTCTTCATCCCGCTGACCCGGCTCTGCCGGGACCGTTGCCACTACTGCACGTTCGCCACCGTGCCGCACCGGTTGCCGGCGCCGTTCATGGACCGCGACGAGGTGCTGGCCATCGCCCGTGCGGGCGCCGCGCAGGGTTGCAAGGAGGCTCTGTTCACCCTCGGTGACCGGCCGGAGGAGCGGTGGCCGACGGCGCGCACGTGGCTGGACGAGCGCGGCTACGACTCCACCCTCGACTACCTGCGCGCCTGCGCGGTGGCGGTGCTGGAGGAGACCGGCCTGTTGCCGCACCTCAACCCTGGTGTGCTGTCCTGGTCGGAGCTGCAACGGCTCAAGCCGGTCGCGCCGAGCATGGGCATGATGTTGGAGACCACCGCGACCCGGCTGTGGTCCGAGCCCGGTGGCCCGCACTACGGGTCGCCGGACAAGGAGCCAGCGGTACGGCTGCGGGTTCTCGACGACGCGGGCCGGGTGGGGGTGCCGTTCACCACCGGCATCCTCATCGGCATCGGGGAGACACCGGCCGAGCGGGTGGACGCGCTGTTCGCGATCCGCCGTGCGCACCGGGAGTACGGCCACCTCCAGGAGGTGATCGTGCAGAACTTCCGTGCCAAGCCGGACACGGCGATGCGCGGCATGCCCGACGCGGAGCTGCGCGATCTCGCGGCCACGGTGGCCGTGGCCCGGCTGCTGCTCGGCCCGAAGGCCCGCATCCAGGCCCCGCCGAACCTCATCGCCGGCGAGTACGACCTCCTGCTGCGCGCCGGCATCGACGACTGGGGCGGCGTCTCTCCGCTCACCCCGGACCACGTGAACCCGGAGCGTCCCTGGCCGCAGATCGAGGAGCTGGCCCGGCACACCGAGCTGGCCGGGTTCGCGCTGCGGGAGCGGTTGACGATCTACCCCGAGTACGTGCGCGCGGGTGACCCGTGGCTCGATCCACGGCTGCTGCCGCACGTCAACGCGTTGGCCGAACCGAGCACCGGGATGGCGGTCGAGTCGGCCCTTCCGCACGGTCAGCCCTGGCAGGAGCCGGAGGAGGTGTTCGGCGGGCGGACCGACCTGCACGCCACCATCGACACCACCGGGCGCACCGACGACCGGCGCGGCGACTTCGACAGCGTCTACGGCGACTGGGCCGAGGTCGCGGGGAAGGTCACTCCCGAGGCGGCGGCGCGCCGGCCGGACGTACCCCCGGGGGCGGCCGGGAGCGGCGCGGACCGCGACTTGGCGGCCGGGCTGCGGCTCGCGGCCGACGACCCGGCGGCGCTGCTCGATCCTCGGCACACCGACGCGGCGCTGGCGCTGTTCGCGGCGGACGGGCCGGAGCTGGACGAGCTGTGCCGGCTCGCCGACGACGTCCGCCGGGACGTGGTGGGTGACGACGTGACCTACGTGGTCAACCGCAACATCAACTTCAGCAACGTCTGCTACGTGGGCTGCCGGTTCTGCGCGTTTGCGCAGCGTGAGCGGGATGCCGACGCCTACCGGCTCTCCGTCGACCAGGTCGCGGACCGGGCCGAGCAGGCGTGGGCGGCCGGTGCCAGCGAGGTGTGCCTCCAGGGCGGGATCGATCCGAAGATGCCGGTCACCGGCTACGCGGACATCGTGCGCGCCATCAAGGCCCGGGTGCCGGAGATGCACGTGCACGCGTTCTCCCCGATGGAGATCGTCACCGCCGCCGCGAAGGCCGGCGTGCCGGTCCGCGAGTGGCTGACCCAGCTCCGCGAGGCTGGTCTGGACACCATCCCGGGCACCGCCGCCGAGATCCTCGACGACGACGTGCGCTGGGTGCTGACCAAGGGCAAACTGCCGGCCGCCGCCTGGGTCGAGGTGGTCGGCACGGCCCACGAGCTGGGCATCCGGTCCAGCTCCACCATGATGTACGGCCATGTCGACCACCCCGGGCAATGGCTCGCGCACTTCCGGGTGCTGGCCGGCGTGCAGGACCGCACGGGTGGGTTCACCGAGTTCGTGGCGCTGCCGTTCGTGCACACCAACGCGCCGATCTACCTGGCCGGCATCGCCCGGCCCGGGCCGACGTGGCGGGAGAACCGGGTGGTGCACGCCATGTCCCGGCTGCTGCTGCACGGCCGCATCGACAACATCCAGTGCTCCTGGGTGAAGCTCGGCGACGAGGGCACCGTGGCGATGCTCCAGGGTGGCTGCAACGACCTTGGCGGCACGCTGATGGAGGAGACGATCTCCCGGATGGCCGGCTCCGACAACGGGTCGGCGCGTACCGAGGAGCAGTTGCGGGCCATCGCGAAGGCCGCCGGTCGTCCGGCGCGCAAGCGGTCGACTGCGTACGGTCACGCTCCGCGCTGAGGTCGAACCTTTTCCCGCCGCCGGCCGTACCAAGCGGTGCCGGCGGCGGTCGCGGCGAGGACCGCCGCCGGTGTTCCCCCAGGGGCCCGGCGGCGTCGGTCGGCGGCACCGGACCCGTCCGTCATCGCGGGCGCGTACGCGCCCGCCGCCGGAAAGGTTCCCCATGACCAGTGATCAGCGGAAGCGGCCCTGGCCGCGACTGACCCGCCGGCAGACGTTGACCGCCGCGGCCAGCGCCACCCTCGGCGCGGCCGCGCTCACCGTGCCAGGCCTGTCGGCCGCCCAGAACGCGCCGGGCGCGTCCGCTCGGGCCGACGAGCCGATCGTCGTGCACCTGCGCGACGCCGCGTCCGGAACGATGGACGTCTTCGTCGGTGAATCCCGGATCGAGGTACGCGACCGCGGCCTCGCGGACCGGCTGCGCCGCGCCGCCCGGCGCTGACCAGCACCCTCCGCCCCGCCATCAGTTCCCGCCCAGTGAGGTTGGTCCGCCATGTCTTCCCACCGCGAGGCCCCGGAGATAGCCAAGGATCCGGTCGCCGACAGCTCCGACCTTTACGCGTTCGTCAGCCCCGACAAGCCCGACACGGTCACGCTGATCGCCAACTACGTGCCGTTGCAGCTTCCGTCCGGAGGGCCGAACTTCTTCGAGTTCGGCGACGACGTGCGCTACGAGATTCATATCGACAACGACGGTGACGGCCATCCGGACGTCACCTACCGGTTCGAATTCACCACCGAGATCACGAACCCGAACAGTTTCCTCTACAACACCGGGCCCATCGAGTCGCTGGACAGCAAGAACTGGAACCGCCGGCAGTTCTACAGCCTGACGCGGATCACCGACGGCCGGGAGCACCGGCTCGCGCACAAGCTGCCCTGCCCGCCGTGCAACGTCGGCCCACTGTCCACGCCAACGTACGCCGACCTCGTACGACAGGCCACCTACACGCTGTCGACGGGGGAGCGGGTCTTCGCCGGGCAGCGCGCGGACGGCTTCTTCGTCGACCTGGGCGCGATCTTCGACCTGGGCACGCTGCGGCCGTTCCAGCAGTTGCACGTCGCCGGCAAGAAGATATTCAAGGCCGAGGGTGAGCCGGTCAACGCCACCGACCGGATGAACGTGCACAGCATCGCGGTGCAGGTGCCGCTGAAGCAGGTGCGTCGCCGCGCCAACCGGTACGGTCCCGCCGATGCCGCGTCGGTGTTGGGGGTGTGGACGTCGGCGTCGCGCCGGCAGGTCCGGGTGCTCGGCGACCGGGGCGGGGCGGACACCTCCACAGGCCCGTTCACCCAGGTCTCGCGGCTGGGCAACCCGCTGTTCAACGAGGTCATCGTGCCGATGTCCAAGAAGGACCTGTGGAACTCGCTGCCGCCGTCGGAGGACAAGCGGTTCGCGCGGTTCGTCGAGCAGCCCGAGCTGGCCGCCCTGCTGCCGGCGCTCTACCCGGACGTCTTCCCCAACCTGGACAAGCTCAACAAGTCCAAGAAGGCCCGCGCCGACCTGGTGGCGATCCTGCTCACCGGCGTACCGGCCGGTCTGATCGACGGCTTCACGAACGCCACCGGCGACGTGCAGGCCGACATGCTGCGGTTGAACACGGCCATCGCGCCGAACCGACGGCCGGACCGGTTCGGCGTGCTCGGCGGCGACCTGGCCGGTTTTCCCAACGGGCGGCGGGTCGGCGACGACGTGGTCAGCATCGCGCTGCGGGCGATCGCAGGGGTGACCGTTCCGCTGGTGGACAAGACGTTCCGCCCGGACGCGGCGGCCGGCGCCGTGACACCGGGGCTCAGCGCCGCGGACGTGACGGCCCCGTTCCTCGCGAACTTCCCCTATCTCGGTACGCCGTACGACGGGTTCAACAACCCGCCGGCGTCGTCCTGACCACGGGCGGGGGAGCAGTCATGCACGAGCACACGTACGGGCCGTCGGAGACGGGGAGCGTCGTCCTCGATCTGGGCGGTGACACCGGTGCCCTGATCATCTACACCGGCCGGGATCTGCACGGCCGGGAGATCGAGATCAGTCGCGGCGAGGATCGACGGGTCCACTCGGCGGTACGGGAGCGCCGGGTCCGGGACGGTTCGTTCCACAGTGCGGTCTACCCCGATCTGCCCGAGGGCATTTATACCGTCTGGTGGGACGAGAACACGTCGGCCGGCACCGTTTTCGTCCATGGTGGAGGGATAGCCGAGTTTGCCTGGCCGAGCAGCGGTTTCGGGGCTGCCGGCTGACCTCTGCGCGCCATCTTTCCGTTCGCACCCCGTCCACATAGTGGGCGGGGTGTGAATGCTGTCCACAGCTCGACGGGCGGTCTGCGCCGCGCCGCGTTAACCTGTCCCCCACCAAGATCAGCTTTGCGGAGGGGGTCCGATGCTCCTCGGTCGGCGGGCCGTCCGGGGGAGCGCCACGGCAGAAAAGTCGGGCAACTCGCCGGAGAGGGCGTTACTCGGCCGGGGTCTGAATCGATAGGGCAGGTTGCGAGGCTGGACGGTCCTGGCGGCCGGCCAGGGTTGTCGGGAGGGCGACTCCATTATCAAGTTTGGCTTGACGGCGCACGTATTACACGCGTGTAATTTGAATGGGGTTGTTCGCGCGGAACGCAACATAACGGGACCGAACGGACAAGCACGCCTTTCGCGTGGGGGGTTGCAGCGGCGATGACGCCGGTGCGCGACAAGGAGGCATTTGATGGACGGCCAGCTTGAGGTGGCCGACCTGCTCGGAAACGCGCCGGAGTGGCAGGAGCGGGCCTTGTGCTCGCAGACCGACCCCGAGGCGTTCTTTCCCGAGAAGGGCGGCTCGACCCGCGAGGCGAAGCGAATTTGCTCGCGCTGCGAGGTCAAGACCGAATGCCTCGAATACGCTCTCGGCCACGACGAGCGGTTCGGCATCTGGGGCGGGCTCTCGGAGCGGGAACGGCGCAAGTTGAAGCGGCGCGCCGCCTGAGCGGTGCGGGGTCGGGTGGTGCGGAGTCGAGGCGGTGGGGGCCGCCCGGCTCAGGCCAGCTCGTCGGGGTCGACCCCGAGCAGGTTCGCCACCTGCTCGATGATCACGTCATGGACGAGGTCGGCGAGATCTTCGCGGTCCATCGCCCGGAACTCCAGGGGTCGGCGGTACAGCACGATCCGGGGCGGCACCTCTTGGCGGCCGGGGCGGCCCGGCAGCAGCCGGGCCAGCGGCACCTCGCCGTCCTCCAGCACGTCGGAGTCGTAGACGTTGAGGTCCGGCGGAACGTCCTCGACCGCGAACTCGACGCCGGCCAGTTCCTTGGCGAACCGTCGTTCCAGCGTCTCGACGGTGTCCAGCACCAGGTCGTCGAAGACCTCCGCCTTGGTCCGCGCCAGCGGCACGGTCGCCGGCACCAGGCGCCCGCGCAGGCCACGCCCGTGCCGGTCGCGGTGCGCACGCCGGCCGGGGCCGGGGCGGCGGTGTTCCGGGCTCGTCATGAGGCAAAGGGTAGCCCCCGTGCCGGGCTGGCCAGCGGCACCGCCGCCAGCGTGGCGCGGCGCGAACCCCACCGCGAATTGTGATCACCACGACGGGCGTGTCGCAACGCGAAGCGATGCGCCGGACCCGGTAATGGAGATACCCTGCCGCACGTGAGGTCACCACGGCGCTGCTCCCGTAACGGCTGCCCCCGGCAAGCGGTCGCCACATTGACCTATGTCTACAACGAGTCCACCGCCGTGGTCGGACCATTGGCGGCGTTCGCCGAGCCGCACACGTATGACCTGTGTGAGCAGCACGCCCGCAGCCTCACGGCCCCGCGCGGCTGGGACGTGGTCCGGCACGAGGGCGAGTTCGAACCGCCCCCGCCGACCACCGACGACCTGGTCGCGCTGGCCGAGGCGGTCCGCGAGGCAGCCCGTCCGGCCCCCCGCCCCCCGGAGCCCGACCAGCCCCACCCCGAGCACCCCCACCAGACCGGCCGCCGCGGCCACCTCCGGGTGATCCCCCCCAACCATTGACGGCTTGCCGTGCTGGTGCCGCCGGTCGGGCTGGGCCTGCCGTGGCTGGAGCCGGGGCGGCGTGGGGCGAACCGGCGGGACGACATCCGCGTCGACGCGGATGTCGGCGGGCGAGCCGGGCCGATGGGAACGGTGACCGTCACGAGCCGGCCAGTTGTGTGGTGCGCCGTGCGTCAGGCCCTTGCGGCGTCGCGCATCCAGAAACGAGGATGGGTAGATGACGCCGTTGACGGTTGAGGTAGCCATCGGGCGGATCGAGTTACGTGATCTGTTCGTTGAGCCCGACCTCGACCTGTTGCGGCGGGTGCACACCGAGATCCTCGCGCCCAGCTTTCCGCCGCACCAGTTGGAGGACGTCGAGGCACTGGGGCGGTCGACCACGACGTTCGTCGGTGTCGCGATGGATGGCGGCTCACCCGTCGGCGCGGTGGTGGCCGAACCATTCGACCGAGTTCTGCTGCTGAGCTACCTGGCGGTGCGGCCCGGCATCCGTGGCGGCGGTATCGGCAGTGCGTTGTTGAGTCAGCTGTTGCCCTCGTGGCGGAGTCACTCGAATGCCGACGCGATCCTCGCCGAGGTCGAGGATCCCCGGATGCATTCCACCAGCGAATTCGGCGACCCCACCGCACGGCTGCGCTTCTACCAACGAGCAGGCTTCGGCGTGCTGCCCGTCCCGTTCACCCAGCCGCGGCTGCGTCCCGACGCGATGCGCGAGCACGGCATGCTCCTGGCCGTTCAGCCCGTGCACGGGGCGGTGCCGAGAGACGTGGTGAGGTCGTTCCTCATCGAGTACTACGAGTCAGCGGAGGGTGTCGGGGTCCACGACGACCCCGAGTTCAACGCGCTGGTCGCGGTCGTCGAACGCCAGGCGCTCAAGCTGACCCCGCTGGCACTGGACCACTACGGCGCTGTCCCCGCGTTGGAGGTGCCGGTCGAACTGCTTCGCCGGGATTACCCGATGACAGCCAAGGCCCTTGAGCTGCTGGCTGTCGACGACCGCGCCCGGCCGGTGCTCGACGACGTCTGGGCGCGGGTACTGACCAGGCTGGTTGCCGGGGAGCGGCTGCCGCGACCGGGCGTCGCCGTGCTGGCCGAACTCCTCGACGCGCTGTCCGACGCCGATCTGCTCTTCGTCTCACCGGAACCCGTCGATGCGGACGTTCCGCGACGTTGGTTCCTGGGCGAGGACGACGCGTGGGCAGGTTGGTGGCACACCGATCCGCCAAGCTGGGACGGGACGGCCCCGCCGCTGCGGTTGGTCGCCCCGGCCGTCCGGCGGCTGCCTCCGCTGTCCCGGGTCGCGATCATCCTCCGCGATGTGTTGGGCGTCGCACCGGCCGAGGCCGCGGCGTTCGTCGGTCAGGATGAGCTGGCCTACCTCGAGTTGGTTGGCGCAGCTAGAACCGAGGTGGTTGCCCTCATCGACAGGGAACTCGACAGGGAGCGGAGCGATGGACACCTTCCTGCGCTGTGACGCTGTGGTGTCGTTGACCATGCGCCTGATCGACAGCACCGTATCTCCCGAGCGGCGGGAGTTGGTCGAGCTGCATCTGCTGGTGTGCCCCGCCTGTATGGGGCATGTCGGCAAGATGCGAGCCCTGCGGACAAGTCTGTCCGGTCTGCCGGGCCGGCCGGCGCCGGAACACCTCCTCGCCCTGGCCGCGGGACCTGCCAGCCGCGTTGCCGTCCGACCAACCACCGCCATCGCGCCGCCCGAACGAACCACGCCATGAACTACTACAAGTTCTTGGCCTCTGGTCGGGTCGCGCCCTTCTCCGGGCAGCTCTGGTCGACCGACTGGCTACAGGCAGCCGAATGCATCCCCTGTGAACGTGGGCTGCACGCCTGTCGGGTCGAGGACCTTCCGTACTGGTTGCACGACGAATTGTGGTCGGTCGAGTTGCAGGGCGCGGTCACGGTCGCGGGCCAGAAGGTGGTGGCCCAACGCGGGCGGCTGGTGGAGCCGGTACCGCAGTGGAACGTCGATGCCGCTGCCGCATTCGTGCGCGCCTGTGTGGGGCGTACGGCCGCACACGCGGCGGCAGAGTGCGGCGACCTCGGTGGCCCGCTGCTGACCGAGGTTGCAGACCGGCTACTTGCGCCGGGCGACGATCGTCCTGACGGCGACCCCTTCGCCGGAGTGAGCGAACTCTCCGTCCAACTGCAGAAGAAGGCGGTGCTATCCGGTCGGGAAGTCGCGGCTCGCCTCTGCGGCTACCTGGTGGACGCCGTTGAGATGGCAACCACCTATCCGGTGCCGGCGCTCGGGTACGTGGCCGCACGCGCGGCGCAAGCCCGTCGCCCCGATCCTGTCGACGATCGATATGACGCGGAGCGGCGGTGGCAGGCGGGCTGGCTGGTTGACCGGCTCGGGCTGGACCCCTCAGCCGGCTGAGCGGTCCGCGAAACCCTCGCTCAATTCGTCGATGCGGTCCAGCTCAGCCGTCACGTCCAGGTCGAGTTGTTCGACGACATCCCCCCAGTGGTCGGGGAAGGTCCCCGAGCGGCGGTACAGTTCCTCGTCGCGGGGGCCCCGCGGAAAAAGATGATCGGCAAGCTGCTGTCTGGCTGCCACGGACCCGTCGTCCGCAGCCAGGTCCACGAAGATCGTCGTCGGTTCGCCGGCGGTGGGCTCGATCAAAGCCGCCACGATGGCATCCCACCGAGGATCCCGTTGCCACTCGGCCACCCGGGCGACCGCTCGGAGGGTCATCTCGGCGTAGAGCTGGCTGGTGTACTCATCCGCTCCGCTGACGGAGGGGCCGAGCGGATCGTCCGGCATGTGGAACACGAAAGCCCGCTTCACGGCCTGCCCGTACTGCTGTGCGGCTGTCACCCGGTCTGTCTCGGAGTAGAGATCCCCCAGCAGCCGGTGCACGTTGGCCAGGAGTTCCGACTCGCATTCCCCTGCCTCGGCCAGTCGGCGAAGCCGCCCGCTCGACTGTCGGCATCGGGCAGCGGCGAAGGAGAGATCACCCGCACCGAGCGCGACTTCGGCCCACTCGAAGTAGATCCAGGCGAGTAACCAGTCGTCGTCGAGTTCGAGGAGCTCTCGCTCCAACCTTCGATACGTGGCGTCGGCCTCGTTGAAGCGCCCGTCGTACCAGTACGAGTGGGCGGTGAAGATACTCAGGTATAGCCATGCTTCCCGGCGGGTCTGCCGGGTCTCTGCCGAGCGACGCGAGTCCTGCCAGCCACTCTGAACGCCGCACAGCTGACCGACCGTGCGTAACGCGTGACGCACCTCGATCCAGTGCGGTCCTGCCGGCTTGTCCGGGCCGGTCGAGTAGTGCTCGTGAAAGCGGCGTAGCTCCTCCAGTAGGTCTCGGTCCAGATCGTCTCGGACTGCCCGCTGCCAACTGTCCAGCAATTGATGGCAGAAAGAGAAGTTGACGTAGAGTCCCCACCACCAGAAGGCTTGCAGGAAAAGTACGACGAACTGGGTGCGGACGACTTCCCGCTCGTCGGCGAGCTGAGCAGAGTGCGACAACCACTCGGTCTCGTACATCTGCCAGACCACGTTCTCGTACTTGAACCAGGAGCCGTACACCGTTGATGTCTTGCTTTCCAGTGACATGATGCGCTCGTAGTAGTACGCAGCGGCTTGTCGGTGAACGTGCGCCCACAGGTCGGGTTGGAACTCCCGTACCGCCTCCGACATCGGGGGGCGGAGGAAGTCGTGCAGGCGGAACCGCCCAGCCACCGGCAGGGGGTCGAGCAGGCCGAGTCGTTCGATCCGCCGCACCGCCTCGCTTACCCTTTCGGGAGCGGCCGCCAGCTCCTCACCGGCAAGAATGGAGACGAGCATTGGTACGTCGAAGCTGTTCAACAGGGAGGCAACCTCGGCCACCCGCCAGATGTCCGGATGGCGTTCTGGACGGATCACTGCTCTGACCAGATCGTCCACCTGCCGGTCGCCGTGCGAAAGCTGGGACAGCAGATCTCGGAGGCGGCCCGGGTCCAACGCCTCGTCACGGTGGGAACGCATGAACTGCACGACGAGATCCGTGCCGTAGGGATGGCCGCCGGTGAAGCCGTACACCACTTCGGTCAGGCGCGATCCGACCCGGTCGCCGAAATGGTGCGCCAGATAGGCGTGCGTCTCGGCGGCCGTGAACCGAGGAAGTTCTTGCACGAGAGCCGGGTCCAACACCCGTCGGCCATGTTCGGTGAACTCACGTGGTACCAACGACAGCACCACGGTGGTGTTCGGGAGGCGGGCGGCAAGTCCTACGAACCACTGCCCAACCGCGTCGTCGATCAGGGTCTCGAAGCCATCGAGAACCAACACCGCGCGACGGCCGGCAAGATAGACACGCCAGTCGGCTATGAATGCTTCGTCCACGCGTCGCTGGGCCTGACGAATGCGCTCGATCGGGCTGTCGCCCACGACGTTCAATTCAAGTGACGCGTTGGACATTCGGGACCACGCCTTCGCCGTGAACGTATTATTCACGGTGATGCTGTTTGCTGCGCCTCGGGTCGCCTCCACTGCGATCCCAAATCCCGCAAACTGCCTCGCCAGAGCCTGTGCCAGGTCTCCGAGAAACTGCGTCGACTTCTCCAGCAGGAGAGCTGAGACGATTGTCGTGGCGTCTGCGCCGTATTCGCCTCGATATGCCTCACTCAGCCCGTACGGCTCCGCCGTCATGTCCGCTTGCAATGGCATCAACACCACGTCCGGGAACTCGCGCTGGATGGCCGTCCGTAGCAGGCTGAGGAACGAGGTCTTGCCCATACCCTTCGCTCCGAGGACGGTCACCGTCCCGTTGACGTTGCGGCGAATGCCGTCCAACACCCGAGCCAGTTGACGCTCGCGGCTGACGAGACCGTCCACGACCCGAATCGGCACGTGGGTATGGTGCGGCGGGGTTGCCGGCGTGACCGCGCGAGGAGGTTCGACGGCAGGTGGGCGGGATGTGTCTCGACCTGTGACTCCTGCTGACCGGGCCGGTGCCGGGCTGTCCGTCGGTGACTCGCCGAGAACCGGCGCAACTGGTGGTGGAGCCGGCCCGCGCACCGTGATGTCCTCGATGGTCGCACCGGTTGTCGCGCGGACGGTGGTGCTGCCGTCGGCGGCGAGCAGAAGCACGCGCCTGATCTTTCCACCGAGCCGTGCCAGGAAGGTGTGGTTCGTGCCGCTGCCGTCGCTGCGGGACACCAGGAGCGTCACGGCCGCCAACGCGAAGCTTCCGATGCCGGCCAACCAGCTGAGCAGTTCGACGCGCTGAAACTTCCAGGCGACCGCGACGCCGCCGAGGGTGAGGATGCACGCCCAGAGGGCCAAGGTCCGTGATGTCGACGTCGACGGTCGAGTCATGAGACCAGTGTGGACACCCGGGATGCGGACATCAATCGGTGAATGGACGGTTTCCGAAAAGCCCGCCTCCTGACGGATGTCGAATTGGTATGGCCCGATGGTCGCCCATATCCTGTTTCTCGTCGAACATTGGTGGCTGTTTGGACCTATTCAGCGGTCTGCCAGGTGCCGTCGTCGTGCACCCGGGCGGGGGCGCGGCCGAGCAGCAACGTGGTGAGCGCGGCGTCGATGCTCTCGCCGACGAACCAGTCGCCGGCCTGGTCGAGGGCGAAGATCCGCCCCCGCTCGTCGACGGCGAGAATGCTGTCCTGCTGTTCGGTGCCGATCGGAAAGAGCCGTACGCCGAGCACCGCGCCGAAGTCGGCCAGCGTGTCGGCGGTGTGCGCGATCATGTGCGGACGGATGTCGAAACGCGAGATCCACACCTGCTCGCCCGGGCCGCGCCGGGCGCCCACCAGGCTGGGGAACGCGGTCAGCGCCTCCACGGCGGCGGGGAAGGCCTCGTGCCGGTGATTCCTGCCCGGCACGGCGGTGACATCCCGTACGCCGGCGGCGGCCATGATCTGGTCACCGATGTGCGGTCGCCACCCCGCCGCCACCAGCGCGTTCGCGACCTCGGGCGGGAAGCGGCCCGGATCGGGGTCGGGCTCGGCCGGCGCGAGCCACGTCTCGGTGTAGGCCCGCGCCGACTCCGGCAGGACGTTGGCGCGCACCAGGAACGCGGTGCACGAGTCGCAGGGCAGCTTGGCGACGCCGCCGGCCGGGTCACCCGGCTCACGGATTCGGAAGATCTCGAAGCGGGCGGCGTCCAGCAGGACCGCCGCCTCGGCTCGCCCCATCGGCTCGATGCCCTCGGCGGCCCGGCGGTGGTCGTACTCGTGCAGCACGTCGGAGACCACGATCAGCTCGGCGTGACACTCGACGCCGCGGACCAGTTCGCCCCGGGGCCTCTCGTCCAGGTAGGCGCGCACGAGCGGGTGGTGGTTCAGCGTGGCCGCGCCCCTGGTGCCCTGGGCTGTCCAGATGCGACCGTCGAGGGTCAGGTGCGCCACCGTGTTCGGCGTCGTGCCTCGACGGATCTCCCGGATCAGCAGGCTCGACGCGTCGACCGTGCGAGGCGCCGTCGGCCCGCTGGGCTGACTGCGCCGGTACAGGTCCGCCACGACCGTGCTCGGCACCCGGGGCCAGGTGGTGACCTTCCCGGTGCGTTTGTCGATGACGGTGGTCGGCAGATCGCCGGGGAGCGCCCGCGCTCCACTCGGAACGATCGAGGTGATGACGAAGCCCAGGTCGAACTCGTCGACCACCGGGGTGCACTCGTGGCCGAGGCGCTGTGAGTCGCGTCGGGCCCAGGCGGACGCGAGCTGCTCAGCCTGCTGACGGTCGATCACACAACGAAACTACCGGACTACGCGGATCGATGGCGGCCGGTATGGTCTTGGATACCGAAGGTGACGGGAGGAGCGGCGGTGAGCGAACGCGTGGACCGGGACGCCAATCGCGAGCTACGAGCCCGATTCGACGACGTGTACGGCCAGTACCAGCAGATCAGGTCTGGTTTGGACACTCTGCGGGCGCGCCTTGCCCAGCTACGGGTGACCCGGCGCTCACCGGACGGCCACGTCACGGCGACCGTCGGCGCGCAGGGCCAGGTGATCGAGGTCGTCCTGGCCCCGGCCATCTACCGGGACCGGGACGCCGAGGCGCTGAGCCGGAAGGTCACCGAGACGGTGCACGCCGCCGTGGCCGCCGCCACCCAGGCCACCCAGGACCTGGTCGCCGAGATCATGCCCGCAGGCTCCGGCTCCGGCTCCGGCTCGGCGGAGTTCCTGCGTACCGGTGACTTCGGCGCGTTGCTCGGCCGCGCCGACGCCGTGCTCGGCCGCCGCGAGGGGTCGGCATGACCGACGGCCAGCTCTGGCTCGACGCGTCCCGGGCTCGGCGCGGCGGCGCCGACCTGGCCCTGTCGGGCGAGGCGGCGACGGCCCGCCGGGCAGCCGAGGGCGGCGAGATCGAGGCCGCCAGCGCTGCCCGCCCGTGGGGGCGCGACGACATCGGCGCCGCGTTCGAGCAGAGCTACCGCGGCATCGAGCAGACCGTGCTGCGCGCCTGGGCGGGCGTCGGGCAGCGGCTCACCGAACTGGGCGTCGACGTGGTCAGCGCTGTCGACGCGAGCGTGCAGACCGACCAGAGCAGCGCCGCCCGGCTCGACCGGGTCGCCGACCAGCGCTGACGGTGGGGCGATCCGGATGAGCCTGCTGCCCAGCCCGATCCCACACCCGCTGGACTACGCGCCCTGGGACGTGCCCGGCTGGATCTACGAGGCCCTCGACTGGGTCATCGGCGTGCAGTGGCCCGAGGGCAACGAACGGGCCGTCTGGGACCTCGCGGACCGGTGGTACGCGGTCGCTGCCGTCCTCGCCGGCCCGCACGCCGACGCCGTTGCGGCAGCCACCGAGGTGCGCAGCGGATACGGCGGCGTCGGTGCCGTCGACGCCGCGTTCGAGGCGGTCTGGCGTGGGATCGCCGAGGGCGACGACGCGCCCCTGCCGGTGCTGCTCGCGATCACCGCAGACCTGGGCCGCCTGGTCGAGGAGTGCGGCTGCGACATCGAGGGCGCCAAGATCGAGGTCTGGATCGAGCTGGGCATCCTGGTCGTCGAGCTGCTGTCGGTGGCCGTGGCGGCGATGCTCACGGCGGGTGCCGCGTCCCCGGCGGCCGGCGCGGCCGTCACCGCCACCCGGCTGCTGATCCAGCAGATCTTCAAGCGCCTGATGGGGCAACTGGCCAGCAAGGCTCTCCGGCGCGGGCTCAAGGAGGCCGGCGAGCGCGCGGCCAAGGAGGTCGCCAAGGGTGGCGTGCGCGGGCTCGCGAAGCGAGCCACCCGGGAAGGGCTGGAGGAGGCGGCCGAGGAGTCCGGCATCAGCCTCGCCACCCAGGCGTACCAGAACTCGACGGGCCGGGCGCACGGCGTCGACCTGACCGACGTGGGCGCGTCGGCGGTCGGCGGGCTCGCCGGGGGAGCGGTCGCGCCGCTGGCCGGCCTGGGCCGCCACGCGACCGGCCGCGCGGCGCGCATCGGTGAGCACCTGGGCCGGGAGACGACCGGCGAGATGCTCGCCGAGAGCGCCGCCAGCATCGCCACCGGTCAAGGCATGACCTCGGTGGACGAGGTGGTACGCGCCGCCGCGTCCGGGGTCACCGGATCGACGACCGCGCAGGTCGACCACGCCTTGCAGGCGCGGCTCCGCGCACAGGCCGACGCGCTGGCCGGGGCGTCTCTCACCGGCCCGGCCCTTCCGATTCCGCCCCCGGTCGCGTCTCCGGAACTCGCCGGATCGGTGTCCGCGTCGGTGGTCTCTTCGTCGTCGGGGACTTCGGCGGCGGATCTTGCCGGAGCGGCGCGGGCGGTGTCCGGAGAGGCCGGCTCGCCGCCACCGACCGCACCTGACGCCCCGGGAGCGCAGGACGGCGGGCCCGGGTTCTCGGCTGCGGAGTCTGGACGCCCTGCCGTCGTGGCGGCCGAGCCCACGCTGTCGGCCGTCACCGCGCCCATTGCCGGTGCCGTCGACCCGTCCGGCGGGCCGGGTGTCGGCGTCGCGCCGGCCGCCGCCTCGGGTTCGGTCGCCCCGGGCATCACCGGTTCCGTACCCTCGTCGGCCGGCCTGCCCGGGGCTGCCGCGGCCGTGTCGTCGCCGGCTTCGGTGCCCTCGTCGGCTCTTCTGCCCCCGACGGTGGGGCCGTCGTCGGCCTCTCTGCCCACCACGGTCGGGTCCTCGTCGGCCTCCGTGACCTCGGCGGTCGGGCCGTCGTCGGCTTCCCTGCCCTCGACGGTCGGGCCGTCGGTGGGGCCGGTACCAGCGGTCGGCCCGGCGGCGGCGAGCCCGGCGGCACCGTCGACGCTGGTCGCGTCCGGCGGTTCCACCTCGACAGTCGCCCCCGCGGTGGCCTCCCCGATCCCGTCCACCGGGCCGGTGGACGGTGCGCCACCCGGCCGCGTCGCCAGGAACGGCGGGGCCGTGACCCAGACGGGCGGGGGCGCGGTCACCGACGCACCGATAGGCCGACACGCCGCACCCGAGCAGATCTCGACGCGGGATTCACCCCCGCCGGCCCGCATACCCCGGCAGGGGGCCCGAGGTCGGGCCTCGGTGCCCGTCGACGTGGCGGCGTTCGGCGACCCGGTGGTGTCCACGAGCGAGGCCGACGACTGGTACGCGGCCCAGTGGGTGGCCGAGGCGGAGGCCGCCGAGCGGCGGCGCTACCAGGGCCACTTCGAGTCGCAGCGGATCGGGTTCGAGAACAACCGCCGGCAGGCCGAGGCCGCCCGCCTGCGGGCGCGGGCCGCAGAGCACGACCGCAGGGCTGTCGAGTACGCCAACTACGCCCGACAGTTGCACCAGACCGGTCACCGGCGGTGGGCCGACGGCTGGCAGCGGGCGGCGAACGACGAGACACGCGCGTACACCCACTGGCGTGACCTGGCCAACGACGTGCTGGCGGGCGTGACGGCACCGCCGGTCGTCGACCTGGTCGACGGAGCGTTCGCGTACGCCAACACCGACGTGGGCGCTCTCGCGCTCGGCGCGGTGGAAACCACCGGCCCGTCCCGGCTCACCGGCGACGACGTCCCCCCGCCGATCGACGACTCCCGCCCGTACGGGCAGCCGGGCGGGCTTCGGCCACCACTCGCGCTACACCAGGTCGACGTCGAACGGCAGATCCCCCGCGAGCGCGACGGCACTGTCCGACGTACCGCCGACCCGCGCCAGGGCAGCTGGTTCCGTCTGCTGAACGACGGTGGCCCCCAGGCCGACGCCACCCGGGGCATCAACTGCCTGGACTGCACCCTGTCGCTCTTCGAGACCTGGGTGCACGGGCGACCCCGGGTGTCCGCGCCGCGTACCTTCGACGGCTACCTGGACGGTGACATCCGACGTCCGATCCGCGGTGAGGCGGGTGGCCCGGGCCGGGTGGAGGACGTCACCGGTGGCCGCTTTCAACGCGTACTCGCCCCCGGTCGAGGGTCAGATCCCGCGCCGGCGCGGCAGGGGTACGCGAACCTGCACGACCAACTGCTGCTGGGCGGCCACGGCAGCTACGCGTTCCTGATCACCGAGTGGGCGGGCGGCGGCTCGCACGCCTGGGTGGCGCTCAACCAGAACGGCACGGTGCTCTATGTCGACCCGCAGACCGGCCTGGTGGGCGACCGGCCGCTGTATCCCGACGTGGTCGGCATCGACGCGCTCGTGCTGGGCGGGGACGGCCGGCCGATGCCGCTCGGCGGACTGCCCCGAGGTCGGTTCAGTGAGCGCCCCGACCTGCCGACCCATCCACCCGGGTACGACGACGGCGGCCACGGCGATCCGTACATCAACCGTATGTACCTGTTGCTGGACGGCCCGGGCTCGACGCCGGACCTTCCGCCGTCGGATACTGCCGCGGGGCGGGATCTGACCCAGGTGCTCGCGCAGGTCAGGAGTCTGGATCAGGTCTTCTCGACCGGGGTGAGCCCCGCTGAGTTCGCGAGGGCGGTGGACCCGCCGACCCTCCGGCGGCTGGTGCCCAGTCTCGACAACACGGCCGCGCAGGATGTAGCGCAACTGTTTGCCGACACTCGTGTCCGCGACATGCTGGACACCGCTTTGCGAGAGCCACCCCAGAACGAGCCGGATCTGACCCACGCGTTGGTCCGGCAACTGGCGCAGGCACCGGATCTGGCACGGATGATCCTCGCCACCCCCGAACTGGTGACGTCATTGACGGCCCGCCCGTTGACGCTTCACCACCTGGCGGGTCACCAACAGGCCATCGACGCCCTCGCCGAGGTGCTCGCCGACATCAGCCAGCAGGAGACGGCAGAGCTGGAGGCGACCGACTGGAGGGCGTCTCAGCCCCAGCCGACACCCCTGACTGACGAGCAGCGCCGGATCAGCGCGAGTATCGAGTTGTCGGATGATCCAGCGAGCCAACCAGGATTCGACAGTCGTCGACGTGGCAGTGCGTCTTATCGGCAGCGCTACCTTGACGAGCTCTACTCCGCGGCTGCTGTCGCTCAGCTGGAGCTGAATCAATTGGCGACGTCTCTTGCCCAGGTTGGTGACCGCCGTGTCGGTGAACCTGGCTGGCGCTCCCGACCCAAGGACCGCCGCCGAGCCGAAGACAAGGTCAACAAGCACGAGGGTGACGCCTCCAAGCTGCTCGATCTTGCTGCGGCAAAAGTCGAGTTTCGTAGCCTTACCGACCTTTACGGGGCACTTCAGCGGTTGAACGAGCGCCCCGATGTCACCATCGTTGCCTGCGAAGACCGCTTCGTCTCGCCTATGGACAGTGGCTACCGGGACGTGCAACTCGTGCTGCGAACGCAAGATGGTCACCTGGCCGAGTTCCGGCTGCACCTGGCAGCGCTCGACGCTGTTGCGGCCTGGGAGCATGTGCTCTATGAGGTACGACGCGATGTCGAAGCTCTCGCCCAAGCTGAGGGGCGAGCGTTGACTCACAAGGAGCGCGCGCTCGCCGCAGGCATACGTCACCACGAGCGTCAACTGTTCTGGGAGGCGTTGCAGTCGACCTTCGAGGGGAATTCTTAATGTCCGGGGATATTTCGCTGCCCTCCTACTACCTCTATTACTCCGCCCCGGTGAAGATCGTGGAAACACCGGAGGGTGGTGCCAGGGTATGGCGCCTATCCATCGACAGCGGGGGCTGGCGAGAGGAGAACGACATCTTCGGCGAGATCACATTGGGCGTCGGGGGTGAAATCTTCCGGCGGACGCCACAAGAGTTCGTGCAGGAGGTGGAGCGGTTCCGGGCTCACTACCTCGAAGGCGAAGGCCCGATCTTCGCCTTGTACGAGACGGTGCAGGCGCTCAGGGACACGGCGAAGGCTGAGGGCCGTCACCTGACGCCGCGCGAGCAGGCTCTGATCCGGGGAATCCGGCAGCGGTCGTTCGTGATGTTCGAGGAGCAGCTCCGGGCAGCCGGCGACCGGGGCGCTGACCCCGATATCGCCCGTGCGGCGTAGACATTGCGCGCCGACCGCATTGACAGGAGGCTGCATCAGTCGACGCCATCCAGGACAGGGTGTGATCGACAACGTATCGCCGAAGTGGCGGCTTCCGATGAGCCGGATGGCGCAATATCGCCGTAACGGAGTCGATCATGACCGACCGAGTGTCGACAGTAGCGGGCGCGTGACGGAGGCATCAGCGAGCGTATCGACGAAAGGGTGGGTCAGTGATGGCCGAAGGGTTCGACGTCCGGTTGACGCGGGCGCAGGAGCGCTACGAGCAGGCGGTCTTCGGCGGTGACGCCACGTCGTTGGACGCGGCGGAGCGGGACCGACAGGACCAGGCCGCCGCCGACCCGGCGTTCGCCCGGGCGCGCGAGCTGGCGACCGAGGCGGGAGACGAGCTGACTCTGTCGTACGTGCTGCGGCACCTCTGTCTCGGCGAGCAGGCCGCCGGTCGTGTCGACGCGGCGCGGGAGTTGCTGGAGGAGTCGACGCGTTTGCGCCGGAAGCTGACTCTGCTGCCGAATTCGGTTCAGGCGGCGAGGGCTAGGCCGTGTCTTGTGGATCAGGTTTCGCGGGCGAGGTCGCGGAGCCAGATCTTGATGGTGGCGATGTCGATG
>NZ_JBNCKT010000071.1:0-29719 GCF_049841675.1 Micromonospora sp. DT4 | reverse complement strand
CACGCGGTAACCCACCCGGTCACCGCACCCCTGAAAACCAGATAACCAACTCTCCATCAAACCCGGGGCTTGACAGGGTGGATAAACATCCACAGTCGAAAGATTTCACGACCGTGTATAGCAGTGACAGTGCCAACGACCCCCGACACCAATCAGGTTGGAATCCTGAAAGGACACCCAATCCATGCCCGCCCCACCCCCGCACCGCCCCCGATTCCGCGCCGCCAGGTGGGCGGCAACCTGCCGGCCACGTCACGCGGCGCCAACTGCCCGGCTCCACCAACACGTTGGGCCGGCGATGAACGGCTCAGCCGCCCCGCAATGGCGGCCAGACCCCCTCCTGACCATCGACGACGTCGCCGCCTGGCTGGGCAAGCCCAAGAACACCCTCTACGCCTGGCACAGCCGAGGCAAGGGACCCCGCGCCATCCGCGTCGGCAACACACTGCGCTACCGGCGCAGCGAAGTCGAACGCTGGCTCGACGACCACACCGACGCGGAGCGCTGACCCGATGGCCCGACCTGAACTACCCATCGGCACCTGGGGCAACATCCGCACCCAGAAACTCGGACCCAACCGGTTCCGCGCACGAGCGCGGTTCCGCGACTACGACGGCAAGACCCGCGACATCGAGGCCACCGGCACCACCGGCCCGGCCGCCGAACGGGCACTGAAGGTCAAGCTACGTGACCGCACCACCCCCAACGACGACGAGATCACCCGGGAGACCCGCGTCAGCACACTCGCCGACCTGTGGATCAAAGAAATCACCGCTGAGGAACGGATCGCACCACAGACCATCCAGCGATACGAAACCAGCACGCGCAACGCGATCCTGCCCGCCCTGGGCAACCTCCGAATCAGAGAAGCCAGCGTCGGACGCCTGGATCGGTTCCTACGCGACATCGCCAAGGACCGTCCCTCGGCAGCCAAAGGCGCCAAAGTCGTCCTGAGCCAGATGTTCGCCCTGGCCGTACGCCACGGCGCGATCCCCACCAACCCCGTACGTGACACCGGCCGGCTCCGTAAACCTCGCCGTGCGGTCGTCGCCCTCACCGACGAGAATCTCCAGGCCGTCCGGACCGCTATCCGCGACTGGCAGCGACCGATCCCCGGCAAACCTGGACCACGGCACAGCGGCGATCTGGCCGACGTCGTCGACCTGATGCTCGCCACCGGCGCCCGCATCGGCGAGATCCTTGCCCTGCGATGAGAGGACCTCGACCTCGCCGCCGAACGCCCCACCCTGACGATCTGCGGCACGCTCGTCTTCGTCAAAGGCCAGGGCTTCTCCCGCCAACCCTGGACCAAGAGCGACGCCGGCTGGCGGATGGTCGTCCTACCCCGGTTCGCCGTCGGCATGATCCTGGCCCGCAAGCTCGTCGCCGCCGACAACCCCCACGACGCGATCTTCGCCTCCCGACGCGGCACCTGGCTATCCCCCACAACAACGTCCGCCGTCAGTGGCGTGAGGCTCGCGCCGACACCGACCTCGCCTGGGTCACTCCCCACACCTTCCGCAAGACCGTCGCCACCCTCATCAAGGAAGAGACCGACACGAAAAGCGCCGCAGCGCAGCTTGGACACTCCAGCGAGGAGGTCACCGCCACGTACTACATCGCCAACCCGCTCAAGCCCCGGACGTCTCGGACATCCTCGAGCGACTCGGCACCGACCGCGGGGCGCGGCAACGTCCCGCACCTGCATTGCCCAACGATGCGCACGGATGACAAACCTGGTTGCCGACCCCGGTAAACGGGGGGTTTTCGGGGGGCGGTTCAAAACCCCATAGACAAACTTAAAGCCCTGACCAGCGTTTCCGCTGGTCAGGGCTTTTTGTCTGTCGGGACGGCCGGATTCGAACCGACGACCCCTTGACCCCCAGTCAAGTGCGCTACCAAGCTGCGCCACGTCCCGCCCCCGCAGAGTTCTCCCTGCGACAGCCGGTACAGCTTAGCGCAGCGCCCCCGGGCCGTCCGCACAGGCCCCACCCGCGTTGTCGGAGCAGCGAACCAGCCCACAACCCCTAGACCATCCTAGGGGGGTGGGCCAGACGGTAACGGTCTGGCCCACCCGACAGAACACCCGGATTACCCGTGCGCCTTGCCCCGGCCGCCCGGGCCGAGCTTCTTGCGGGGGCGTACGGAGATCTCGATGGGGCTGCCCTCGTACCCGAATTCCTCGCGGAGCTTGCGCTCGACGAACCGCTGGTATCCGGCGTCGAGCGGGCCCGTGGTGAAGAGCACGAACCGCGGCGGCGCCACCCCGGCCTGAGTGGCGAACAGGATGCGGGGCGCCCGTCCGCCGCGCACCGGGTGCGGGGTGGCCTGCACGAGCGCGGTGAGCCACTGGTTGAGGTGCGCCGTCGGTACGCGGGTCTCCCAACTGGCGAGGGCCTTGTTGAGGGCCGGGGCCAGCTTGTCGACCGCGCGGCCCGTCATGGCCGACAGGTTCAGTCGGATCGCCCAGGGAATGCGGCGCAGCTCCCGGTCGATCTCCTTGTCGAGATAGTACCGGCGGTCGGCGTCGACCAGGTCCCACTTGTTGAACGCGATGACCAGCGCCCGGCCGGCCTCGGTCACCATCGACAGGATCCGCTGGTCCTGCTCGCTGATCGGCTCGCTGGCATCCAGGAGCACGACGGCCACCTCGGCGGCCTCGATCGCGCCGGCGGTGCGCAGACTGGCGTAGTACTCGGTGCCGCTGGCCTTGCCGACCCGCTTGCGCAGGCCGGCCGTGTCGACCAGCTGCCAGATCTGGCCACCGATCTCGACCAGGCTGTCGACCGGGTCCACTGTGGTGCCGGCGACCGAGTCGACGACCGCCCGTTCCTCGCCGGAGAACCGGTTGAGCAGGCTGGACTTGCCCACGTTCGGCCGGCCGACCAACGCCACCCGGCGCGGCCCACGCGGCCGGTTCTCGACGATCGCCGGGGCCTCCGGCAGCGCGGCGAGGATGGCGTCCAGCAGGTCGCCGGAGCCACGCCCGTGCAGGGCGGACACCGGGAACGGCTCGCCGAGGCCCAGCCCCCAGAGCGACACGGCCTCCATCTCGATGGAGGTGTTGTCGGCCTTGTTCGCCACCAGGATCACCGGCTTGGCGCTGCGGCGCAGCATCTTCACCGCGGCCTCGTCCACGTCGGTGGAGCCGACCATCGCGTCGACCACGAAGAGGACCACGTCGGCGGTGACCACCGCCGTCTCGGCCTGCGCGGCGATGGCCGCCGCGCGGTCCTTCGCGTCCGGTTCCCAACCGCCGGTGTCCACCACGGTGAACGACCGGCCGTTCCACTGCGCGTCGTACGGCACCCGGTCCCGGGTCACGCCGGGAATGTCCTCCACGACCGCCTGCCGGCGGCCGATGATCCGGTTGACGAGGGTGGACTTACCCACGTTGGGGCGGCCCACCACAGCCACCACCGGCTGCGGACCGGTCGGTTCCTCGACGGCGAGGTCCGGCTCGCGCAGCTCGACCCAGCCACCACCATCGCTACTCATGCCACGCCCCGCTCGGTGAGCAGGTCACGCAGCCGGGCCACGACCTCGTCGATGCCCAGCTCGGTGGTGTCCAGTACGACAGCGTCCGCTGCCTGGGCCAGCGGGTTGACCTTGCGGGTCGAGTCGAGCCGGTCGCGGCGGGCCAGGTCGGCGGCGGTGGCCGCCACGTCGGAGGCGTCCTCGGCGCTACGCCGGGCGGCACGCGCCGCCTCGGAGGCGGTCAGGAAGACCTTCAGGTCGGCGTCCGGCGCCACGACCGAGCCGATGTCCCGGCCCTCGACCACCATCCGACCGGCATTGACGATCATCTCGCGCTGCCGGGCGACCAGCAGCTCCCGGACCGCCGGCACGGCGGCGACGGCGGACACCGCCTGGGTCACCTCGGGGCCGCGGATGTCCGCGTCCACGCTCACGCCGTCGACGGTCACGCCGTACCCCTGGGGGTCGGTGCCGATCCGCAGGTCCGCCTCGCCGGCGACCTTGGCCACCGACGCGGCGTCGGTGAGGTCCACGCCGGAGCGCAGCACGGCCCACGTGATCGCCCGGTACATCGCCCCGGTGTCGAGGTAGCGCGCACCGATGCCGACGGCGAGCCGCCGCGACACGGTTGACTTACCCGAACCGGACGGCCCGTCGACAGCGACCACACATCGCTCGGCCCGTACGTTTTCCTCCACCGTGTCCTCCTCAGCCCGTACCTCGCGGATCGCCCGGTGCTCTGACGCCGCAAGCGGTTGTCCATCGTCATCCATCATGCCCGGGCCCGTGACGGACCCATGCGCGACGCCGCCCGAGGCGACCCACGCCACCTCCGGCGGCCGCTTCCCGGCCGCTGCGGAGCCTACCGGCAGCCGTACCCCGAAGCCCGGTGGTCAGTCGCCCACCGCGCGGAACAGGGCGGCGACCTCCGCGTTGGTGAGGCGCCGGAGACGCCCGGTGCGCAGGTCGCCCAACCGGATCGGACCGATGGAGGTACGCACCAGCCGGGTGACCGGGTGCCCGACCTCGTCCATCAACCGCCGGACGATGTGCTTGCGGCCCTCGTGCAGGCTCAGCTCCACCTGGGCACTCTTGCCCAGGGTGTCCACCACTCTGAACGAGTCGACCTTGACCGGCCCGTCCTCCAGCTCGACGCCCACGAGGAGCCGCTTGCTGAGGTTGCGCGGGATCGGCCCGACCACCTCGGCGAGGTAGGTCTTCAGCACCTCGTACGAGGGGTGCATGAGCTTGTGCGCGAGGGTGCCGTCGTTGGTGAGCAGCAGCAGGCCCTCGCTGTCCGCGTCGAGCCGCCCGACGTGGTAGACCCGCTGCTCCAGGCGATTGCCGATGAACTCGGCCAGCTCGTTGCGCCCCTTGTCGTCCGACATGGTGGTGACCACACCGCGCGGCTTGTTCATCGCCACGTAGACGAGGCGGACGTCGACCTGGAGGCGCTCGCCGTCCACGTGGATCACGGCGTTGGCCGGGTCGACCTTGTCGCCGAGCTTGGCGACGCGCCCGTCCACGGTGACCCGACGCCGGAAGATCAGATCTTCACAGGCGCGGCGGGAACCCACGCCGGCGGCGGCGAGCACCTTCTGCAGGCGTTCCGCGCTCTCGTAGACGGGGGCGTCGGATTTCGGGGAACGATTATCGGGTCGCATCAGCAAGCTCTTCTACGTCGTCGGGCAGGAAGGGTGCGAGAGGTGGCAATTCGTCGACGGTGTTCAGCCCGAGCTTCTCCAGGAACAGCGTGGTGGTCCGGTACAGGAACGCCCCGCTGTCCGATTCGGTGCCGCACTCCTCGACGAGGCCGCGAGTGACCAGCGTACGGATGACGCCGTCGCAGTTGACACCCCGGATGGCCGAGATCCGCGACCGGGTCACCGGCTGCTTGTACGCGACCACGGCCAGAGTCTCCAACGCCGCCTGGGTCAGCCGCACGGACTGCCCGTCCAGGACGAACCGCTCGACGTACGTAGCGTATTCCGGCCGGGTGTACAACCGCCAACCGCCGGCGGCCCGCCGCAGCTCGAACCCGTTCCCGGCGGCCGTGTAGCCGGCCGCGATGTGGTCGAGCAACGGCCCGATCCGCTCGGCCGGCTGCTCGAGCACCTGGGCCAGGAGCAGCTCGCTGACCGGTTCGTCCACCACCAGGAGGATCGCCTCCAGCGCTCCGCGCAGCTCGTTCTCGGGCAGGTCGGGCGCGGGCTGCGGCACGACTGTCGCCCGCCGCCGCCCCACAGGCTCCCGCCGAGGTACGCCCCGAGCCGCCCCCGCATCAGCCGCGAAGGCCGGCTCCGCGCTCTCAGCCGGCACGGGCTCGGCAGGGTCGGCAGCGACGGTCGTCGGGGCGAACTCGACCGGCTCGTCAGTCTCAGGGGACTCAGCAGCCGCCGACCCGGCCTCGGGGGTGGTGGAGGCCGATGGGCGCGGGCGCTCCCACGGCGGAACCCAGGCGGCGGCCTGGTCGGCAAGGGAGTCCCGGCGCTCCTCGTCACTCATCCCGCTCACCCTCCGTCGTTCCCGTCCCGGTCGGACCCGCCGGCCTCCCCCGCCACCACTGGCCCCGCCACCACTGGCCCCGCCACGTCCGGCCCGGTGGGCGGGTCGGGTTCGGTGGGCGCGTCCGGCCCGGTGGGCGGGTCGAGTTCGGCAGCGGCGCCGGCGTACTCGTCGACGTGCAGTTCGGTCTCGCCGTCGGCGGGCCCGGTCCAGCGCACGGTCAACTCCCCCAGGGCCTGCTCCTGCACGAAGGCCACCAGACCCTCCCGGTACAGCTCCAGCAGCGCCAGGAACCGCGCCACCACCTCCAGGGTGGCCTCGCAGTCGGCGCAGAGCAGCGAGAACGTCGCCGTGCCGGCCCGGCGCAGCCGGGCGGTGAGGATCGCCGCGTGCTCCCGCACGCTGACCCGCACCATGTGCACGTGGGCGATGGACACCTCCGGCGCCACCTTCGGGGTCATCGCCTTCACGGCCAGCTTCAGCAGCCGCTGCGGGCCAATGCCGAGCACCAGGTCGGGCAGCGCCTCGGCGTAGCGGGGCTCCAGGCTCACCGCGCGGGGATAGCGCCGGCCACCGACCGCCTCCAACTCGGCGATGTGGGCCGCCGCCTCCTTGTACGCCTTGTACTGCAACAGGCGGGCGAAGAGCAGGTCCCGGGCCTCCAGCAGGGCGAGGTCCTCCTCGTCCTCCACGTCGGCGGAGGGGAGCAGCCGGGCGGCCTTCAGGTCGAGCAGGGTCGCGGCGATGAGCAGGAACTCGCTGGCCTCGTCGAGGTCCCAGTCGTCGCCCATGGCCCGGATGTAGGCGATGAACTCGTCGGTGACCGTGTGCAGGGCCACCTCGGTGACGTCGAGCTTGTGTTTGCCGATGAGCTGCAACAGCAGGTCGAAGGGGCCGGTGAAGTTGGCCAGTCGCACCGTGAACCCGGCGGGCTGCGCACCGTCGACCACGGCCGGATCGGCGGTGTAAGGCGGGTCGACGGGTGGCGCGGTCACCGCACGACCGTAGTCCACGAGGCGGGCACCGGGCGTTCCTGCTACCGCTCCGACTGGGCGGCGATCACCTCGCGGGCCAGCTGACGGTAGTTGCGCGCCCCGGAGGAGGCCGGGTCCATCGTCGTGATCGGGGCACCGGCCACGGTGGACTCGGGGAACTTCACCGTCTTGGTGATGACCGTCTGGTAGACCTTGTCGCCGAACGCCTCGACCACCCGCTGCAACACCTGCCGGCAGTGGGTGGTGCGGCTGTCGTACATGGTGGCGAGGATGCCCTCGAGCTCCAGGTCGAAGTTGAGGCGTTCACGCACCTTGTCGATGGTGTCCAGCAGCAGGGCCACACCACGCAGGCTGAAGAACTCGCACTCGAGCGGGATGAGCACGCCGTGTGCGACGGTCAGCGCGTTGATCGCCAGCAGGCCGAGCGAGGGCTGGCAGTCGATCAGGATGTAGTCGTACTCCTTGCGGACCGAGCGCAGGACCCGGGCCAGGGCCATCTCCCGGGCGACCTCGTTGACGAGCTGGATCTCGGCGGCGGAGAGGTCGATGTTGGCCGGCAGCAGGTGCAGGCCCGCGACGTCGGTCTTGATGAGGACGTCCTCGGCGGTCACGTCGTCCTGCATGAGCAGGTTGTAGACGGACAGGTCGAGGTTGTGCGGGTTGACCCCCAGACCCACCGAGAGCGCGCCCTGCGGGTCGAAGTCGACGAGCAGCACCTTGCGGCCGTACTCGGCGAGGGCGGCGCCCAGGTTGATGGTGGTGGTGGTCTTGCCCACGCCACCCTTCTGGTTGGCCATCGCGATGATGCGCGCCGGACCGTGCCGATCGGTGGGCATCGGCTCGGGGATCGGCTTGCGCATGGTGTAGGCCGCCGGATCCGCCGGCCCCAGATCGTTGCCGAGCGCGGCCTGCTGCTCGCGGAGCTCCGACGTCCACGTCTCGGCACGGTCACCGTTGCCAGCCATGTGCTCGTTGCCCCCTCCCGACGACCCACCCGGCGTCGGAGCCGTCCGACGTCCTTCGCGGCGCCGCTGCGCACCCCGGTCGTGTCGCCCCAGGAGGTCCGCGCCGATGCCGACTGTACGCCACCGACCAGCAGGGCGTTCGGCACCGGCCCGGCGTGTCGGGGCCGACGCCCACCGGGCGTCAGTCGCGAGCGCGCGGGTGAGCGGTGGCGTACACCTCGCGCAGCCGTTCGACGGTGACGAGGGTGTAGACCTGCGTGGTGGTCACCGAGGCGTGGCCGAGCAGTTCCTGGACGACCCGCACGTCAGCGCCGCCGTCGAGCAGGTGTGTCGCGTACGAGTGGCGCAGGGTGTGCGGGGACACCGCCGACGGTCCGTCGACCGGCAGTCCGGCGCGGCCGGCGGCGTGGCGCAGGATGATCCAGGCGCCCTGCCGTGACAGCGCGCCACCCCGGGCGTTGAGGAAGACCGCAGGGGTACCCCGGCCGGCGGCGGCCAGGGCGGGACGGGCCCGGACCAGGTAGGCGCGGACCGCGTCGACGGCGTACCCGCCGATCGGGACGAGGCGCATCCGGCCGCCCTTGCCGCGCAGCAGCACGGTGCCCTCGTCGACGTCCAGGTCGTCGATGGCGGCGCCGGTCGCCTCGGAGATGCGCGCGCCGGTGCCGTACAGGAACTCCAACAGCGCCCGGTCGCGCAGCGCGAGCGGCGCGCCGTCGCCGGTCGCGGTGACCGGGCCGGCGGTCTCCAGCAGCCGGACCACGTCGTCGACTCCCAGCGCGCGGGGCAGCCGGCGTGGCGGGGTGGGCGGGTGGACGTCGCGGCTCGGGTCGGCGCCGGCCAGCCCCTCACGCAGGGCGAACCGGTGCAGGCCGCGGACTGCGCTCGCCGCGCGGGCGGCGGACGACACGGCCAGGGGCGGATGGTCGTCGTCGCCGGCGCGCAGTCGGGCCAGGTGCGACTCGACGACGCCCGCGCCGACCGACGCGAGGTCGGTGACGCCGGCGTCGGCCAGGGTCGTGAGATAGCGGTCCAGATCCCGGCGGTACGAGGCGAGGGTGTTCGCGGACAGGCCGCGCTCGACGGTGAGGTGGTCGAGGTAGCCGCGCACGGCACGGCGCAGGGCCGGCGCGGGCTCGACGCCCGCACCGGCCCGTTCGACAGTGGAGTCGGTCAGCCCAGAACCTCGGCCAGCGGGAGCACGGGCATGCCGTGCGCCTCGGCGACCGGGCCGTAGGTGACCTGGCCGTCGTGGATGTTGAGGCCCAGCGCCAGCGCCGGGTCGTTGCGCAGCGCGTCGCGCCAGCCCTGGTTGGCCAGTTCGAGCGCGTACGGCAGGGTGACGTTGGTCAGCGCGTACGTGCTGGTGTTGGGCACCGCGCCGGGCATGTTCGCCACGCAGTAGAAGATCGACTCGTGCACCTTGTAGACCGGGTCGGCGTGCGTGGTGGGGCGCGAGTCCTCGAAGCAGCCGCCCTGGTCGATGGCGATGTCGACGAGCACGCTGCCCGGCTTCATCCGGGAGACCAGCTCGTTGGAGATGAGCGTCGGGGCCTTCGCGCCGGGCACCAGCACCGCGCCGATGACCAGGTCGGCGTCGAGGACGGCCCGCTCGATCTCGTACGCGTTGGAGGCGACGGTCTGCAGGTGGCCCCGGTAGATGGCGTCGGCCTGGCGCAGGCGTGCGACGTTCTTGTCCAGCAGCAGCACCTCGGACTGCAGGCCCAGGGCGATGGCGGCGGCGTTCATGCCGGAGACGCCGGCGCCGATGACGACGGTCTTGGCCGCGTACACACCGGAGACGCCGCCGGGCAGCACACCCCGACCACCGCCGGTACGCATCATGTAGAACGCGCCCACCTGCGGGGCGAGCCGACCCGCGACCTCGGACATCGGCGCGAGCAGCGGCAGCGACCGGTCGGGCAGCTCGACGGTCTCGTACGCGATGCCGGTGACCCTGCGGTCGATCAGCGCGTCCGTGCACTCCTTGGAGGCGGCCAGGTGCAGGTAGGTGAAGAGCACCTGCCCCTCGCGCATCCGGTGGTACTCCTCGGCGATCGGCTCCTTGACCTTGAGCACCAGCTCGGCGGTGTCCCACACCTCGTCGGCGGTGCCGAGGATCTTCGCGCCGGCGGTGGCGAACTCCTCGTCGGTGATGCTGGAGCCGACGCCGGCGCCGGACTCGACGAAGACCTGGTGGCCGCTGCGGGTGAACTCGTTGACGCCCGCCGGCGTGATCGCCACGCGGTACTCGTGGTTCTTGACCTCGCGTGGGATTCCGACCTTCACGATGCAGACACCTCTCTTCGGGGGCTGAGCTCCCCCGACCGCTCGGTGCCACGACGGCCCCATTGCCGCCGCGGTCCACCGGTCCCGCCGGCGGCAGTCTAGGCGCGCCCGGCCCCGCCGCGAGCCAGCACAGTGGCATCCGGTGCCCGGGCGACCTGACGGTGTGTCAGGGCGCGGACCGGGCCGGCGGTGGGAGGGTGACCTCAACCGTCAGGACAGTGTTCGCCCATTATCGTCCCATCTGCCGTGTGGCGGTACGGACAGCGGCGAGTGGATCACTAGTGTGTCCGCCCATGACCACTCCTCCTTACCAGCCCGGGTACGCCCAGGGCGTCTCCGACAAGAGCAAGGTCGTCGCGGGCATCCTCGGCATCCTGCTTGGCACCTTCGGCGCCGGTCGGTTCTACACCGGACACACCAAGATCGCCGTTCTCCAGCTCGTCGTCGGCGTCTGCACCGGCGGTATCGGCGGCCTCTGGGGCCTCATCGACGGCATCCTGATCCTGGTCAACGGCGGCACCGACGCGCAGGGCCGCCCGCTGCGGGACTGACCTGCCACCGCGACATACAGAGGGGCCCCGCCGACGGCGGGGCCCCTCTGCGCGTACTCCCTGACCCGGCTGGACCGGCGCCGGCGCTCAGCGCGGCAGCGGTGCCTCCGCCCGGCGCAACGCCACGAAGCCGGAGTCCCGGCCGCGCGCCGCCGCGAGCAGGCCGGCCACCGCGGACGCATTGGTGATCTCGCCGGCCAGGACCATGTCGACGGCCTCGTCCAGGTCGACGCGGACGACCTGGAGATCGGCCTCCTCGTCGTGGCGCTCGTGACGCTCCCCCGCCGGCACCTCGGCCAGATCGCGGGCCAGGAAGACCCGGACGATCTCGTTGGTGAACCCGGGCGAGCTGTGCAGGTCGACAAGCACGTCGATCCGCGCGGCGGTCAGGTCGGCCTCCTCGGCCAGTTCCCGCAGCGCGGCGGCCGGCAGCTCCTCACCGGAGACGTCCATCAGCCCGGCCGGCAGCTCCCACAGGTGCCGGCCGACCGGGTGCCGGTACTGCCGGATCAGCACCACCTGGCCGGCGTCGTCGAGGGCCACCACGGCCACCGCGCCGACGTGCCGCACGAGGTCACGCAGCGCGGTCCCGCCGCCGGGCATGGTCACCTCCTCGGTGACCACGTCGAAGATCCGCCCGCAGTACCGCTCCTCGCGGGAGCGGACCTCGTAACGGTGCTCACTCCGCTCGCTCACGCCGACGCCTCGCTACGCTCCACGACGGCGCGAGGCGCCCCGCTGCTGAACCTGCTGGTTCGCTCGCTCCGCTCGCTCACGCCGACGCCTTCGTCGCGGCGCCGTTGCGGGCGGCCTCGCGGACGGGCGGGGCCTCCGACGCGGCGTCGAGGTCGACCGGCAACTGGTCGGCCTGCGAGTACGCCACGGCGGCCTTGACGAACGACGCGAACAGCGGGTGCGGGCGGGTGGGACGGCTCTTCAACTCCGGGTGCGCCTGCGTGGCCACGAAGAACGGGTGCAGATCGCGGTCCAGCTCGATGAACTCGACCAGCCGGCCGTCCGGCGAGGTCCCGGAGATGTGCAGGCCCGCCTTGGTCAGCGCGTCCCGGTAGGCGTTGTTGACCTCGTAGCGGTGCCGGTGCCGCTCGCTGATGTCGGTGCTGCCGTACGCCTCGGCGACGATCGAGCCCTCGGTCAGGGTCGCCGGGTACCCCCCGAGCCGCATGGTGCCGCCCATATCGCCCTTGCCGGCGACGATGTCCTCCTGGTCGGCCATCGTGGCGATGACCGGGTGCGCGGCCTGCTCGTCGAACTCCAGCGAGTTGGCGCCGTCCAAGCCGGCGAGGTGCCGGGCCACGTCGATCGTCATGCACTGCAGGCCGAGACAGAGACCGAGCAGGGGGATGCCGTTCTCCCGGGCGTACCGGGCCGTGCCGATCTTGCCCTCGATGCCGCGGACGCCGAACCCGCCCGGGATGAGGATGCCGTCCACGCCGGCCAGGGCCGCCGCCGCGCCGGCCGGGGTGACGCACTCGTCGCTGGGCACCCACTTGAGCTGCACCCGCGACCGGTTACCGAAACCGGCCGCCCGGATCGCCTCGCTCACCGACAGGTACGCGTCGGGCAGGTCGACGTACTTTCCGACCACCGCGACGGTCACCGTGTGCCGGGGCCGGTGCACCCGCTCCAACAGGTCGTCCCAGCTCGCCCAGTCCACGTCCCGGAACGACAGCCCGAGCCGGCGCACCACGTACGCGTCGAGCCCCTCGCGGTGCAGCACCTTCGGGATGTCGTAGATGCTCGGGGCGTCCGGGGCGGCGACGACCGCCTCGGCGTCCACGTCGCAGTAGAGCGAGAGCTTCTCCTTGAGCTTCACCGGGATCTCCCGGTCGCAGCGCAGCACGATGGCGTCCGGCTGGATACCGATGTTGCGCAGCTGCGCCACGGAGTGCTGGGTCGGCTTGGTCTTCAGCTCGCCCGACGGCGCCAGGTACGGCACCAGCGAGACGTGCAGGTAGAAGCAGTTGTCGCGGCCCAGGTCGTGACGAACCTGACGGATCGCCTCCAGGAACGGCAGCGACTCGATGTCGCCGACGGTGCCGCCGACCTCGGTGATGACCACGTCGGGCAGGACGCCGTCGTCGTCCGGGTCCGCCATCGCCAGGATTCGCGACTTGATCTCGTTGGTGATGTGCGGGATGACCTGGACGGTGTCGCCCAGATACTCGCCGCGGCGCTCCTTGGCGATCACGTCCGAGTAGATCTGCCCGGTGGTGACGTTCGCCTTGCCGGACAACGCCCGGTCGAGGAAACGCTCGTAGTGCCCGACGTCGAGGTCGGTCTCGGCGCCATCCTCGGTGACGAAGACCTCGCCGTGCTGGAACGGGTTCATCGTCCCGGGGTCGACGTTCAGGTAGGGGTCGAGCTTCTGCATCACCACGCGCAGACCGCGCGCGGTCAGCAGGTTGCCGAGGCTGGAGGCGGTGAGGCCCTTACCCAGCGAGGAGGCGACGCCCCCGGTGACGAAAATGTGCCTGGTCGTCCGTGCTGATGGGGCCAAGGCCTGCTCCCGTGTCGTCTGTCGCGGTCATGCAGACCGCCGTGCTCGATCAGCAAAGTGATCACGCGATCCACGGGATTCCACGGTAACACCTCCACGACGGGTACTTGCAGGCCGCACCCCGGGCGGAACAGGAACGGGCCACCGGGCGACGTCCGGCGGTCAGGAGGAGGCAACCTCGCTCGATGGCCGGGCGACCGGCGCGTCCGCCGGCCGCCGCTGCGCCGGAGCGGGCGGCGCCGTGGCGCCGGCGTCCGCCGTCGGATCCTCCGGCCGGTCGGCCCCGTCGCCCACCGGGGGCTCCGCGGGCGCGTCCGGGTCCGGCCGCAGGACGACCGCGCGGGATGGCGCGGCAGGCGGTCCGCCGATCGGCCGCGGGTGACCCGCTCCCAGCGGCCCCCCGCCACCGTTCGGACCGCCACCCCCGCCGGCCGGCCCGTCGCCCCCGGCGCCCGAATCGTCGTCCGCCTCGTTCTCCCGGGCGCGGCCCGTGCCGGGGCGCGTCCGGTCGGCGGCGTGCCCGAGAACCCGCAGCGACGTCAGCGCGGCCATCGGCACCACCAGGGCGGCCGCCGCGCCGGCCACGTCCAGCGCCGCGCCGTCGAGCACGCCACCCAGCACCGCCGCGACCGCCGTACCGCCCAGCGCCGCCCGCACCGCCGGGTAGATGCCGAAGAGCCGCATGAGCCCGCCCCACGGCTGCAACAGGGCGAACCACACCAGCAGCCCACCGGCCAGCGCCAGCACGGTCAACGGACTGTTCACCAACGTCTCGAAGTTCGCGGTGCTGGACCGGTGCACGGTGAACCCGCCGGTGCCGTCACCGACCGCGGACAGGAACCGGCCCAGGCTCCCCCGCTCGGCCGCCGGCCGGCGCAGGTCCACCACGGCGAAGCCGATGCCGACCGCCAGGGCGGCCATGGTGGCCCACGCCAGTCGGCTGATGGTCAGCCAGCCGCCGGCGCTGATCGCCGCCGCCACGCTGAGTCCGGCGGTCAGCGCGATCGCGCCGACCGGGTCGGCGCCCAGGTACGGACTGCCGACCACCACCACGGCGAGGCCGCCCACGGCGACCATCACGGCCGGCCTCCAACGACGGTGTACGCGCTGGGCGAGCCACCCGCCGGACACCAGCGCGCCGGCGAGGAACACCCCCAGCCCGACCGTGCTCAGCCCGGCGTAGCGGCCACCCTGCAACGCCGAGTAGCCGACCACGCCGTTGAACTGGAGTCGGGCGCCGGTCAGCACGTCCACCCCGACGACAAGCGTCGTGAGGCCGGCCACCGCGCCGAACGGGCCGAGCGTCTTCGCGTACCCCGGGGCGAACCGGACCGCGGCGGTGCCCCCCGCGACCAGCAGCGCGGTGACCCCGGCGAAGATCCACCCGGGGTGCCCGCCCCGCCACCAGGGGACGGCGTCGGCCAGCAACGCGGCCGGGACGGTCAACGCCGCCGCGACCAGCAGCAGCTCCACCACCGCCACGACGCGGGCGGAGACCGGGGTGGGGCCGGTCGGGCCGGCGTGCGGTCGCGCGCGACGCAGCAACGGCAACACGGCCAGGGCCAGCAGCACCTGCACCCCGGCGAGCAGGGTGAAGAACCCGCCGGAGACGGTCCGCTGGGCGGACGCCTCCCGGTCGGCGTCCGCCGGCGCGTTGATCGCCTCGGTCAGGTCCGCCGGTCGGCCGCCGGTGCTGACCGCCGGGCGGCCGAGGAACAGCCGCTCCGGCATCGGCCGCCCGAGTGCGGCCAGCGCCGTCGGCGCGAGGTCGACGAGCTGGAGGTACCCGTCACGGCCGGTGCTGGCCGAGGTGAGCCAGCCCCGCTCCCAGCCCGGCCCGTCGGCGATCGCCACGTGCAGCCGCGACGGCCGCTCGGTGTCGGAGATGCCGGCGACCAGCACCAACGACCGCGGCGGGCGGGCCGCCAGGACCCGGGCCAACTGGGCGTCGGCCGCCCGTGCCTCCTCGGCGCGCGCCGCCGGGTCGGTCCCCTCGATCGTGCCGAGGTCGACGATGCTCAGCACGCACGAGCCGAGCAGCCGACGCGGATCGGCCGGCAGACCCGCGGCGTACCGGTCGACCCGGCCGAACGGGCGGGCGGCGGCCACGGCGGCCCCCGGCCCCACAGCGACCGAGCAGCGCACCGACTCCGACAGCGACCCCGGCAGGGTGCCCCAGGGCAGCCGCTGCTGGTTGTACTGGACCACGCTCTCCTGGTCGGACAGGTTCGCGCCGATCCCGTCCGGCTGCTCCACGGCCACGCCGGCCGGCGGACAGCCACCGGCGGGCCGGGCGCCGTTCCACCCGGCGAAACTGCCCGCGCCGAGGGTCAGCCAGCCGTCCACCGGGCAGGTGGGCCGGTGCGCGGACCGCACCGACAGGGAGCCGATCGACCCTTCCTGGGCCATCCGCCACAACGTCGGGGTGTTCTGCTGGTCGACGTCCTCCCAGCGCAGCCCCGCGACCCCGGCGAGCACCACGAAGTCGGCGGTACGCTGCGGGGTGCCCTGGGGCGGCCGGACGGCCAGCGCGGCGACGCCCAACGCCACCACGAGCACGGTCAACAGGGCCGGAGCGAGTCGACGCACCATCACCGGTGTCCCGTCATCGGCGCGTCGGAGCCGGGGGCCGCCGGGTGCGCGGCCAGTTCGGCGTAGAGGGCTTCCAGCACGGCCACCGTGTCCGTCTCGATGGGCCACGTCGCCGCCCGCTCGGCGCCGCGCCGACCCAGCTCGGCCCGGGCCGCCGGGTCGTCGAGCAGCGCACGCACGGCCACGTCGACCGCGTCCACGTCGACCGAGGGGATCAGGGCGGCGGCGTCACCGACCAGCTCCGGCAGGCCGCCCACCGCGGTCGTCACCAGCGGTACGCCGGCCCGCATCGCCTCCTGGGCGAACAGCTGCCGCGCCTCCCAGTCGCTGGTCACCACCGCGAGGTCGGCGCCGGCGAGCAGGTCGGCCACGTCGGTGCGGTGCCCCAGCAGGGTCACCGGAGCGCGCGCCGCCGAGATCCGGGCGGCCAGCGCCAGGTACGCCGGGCCGCTCCCGGCGATCACGACGACCGGCGGTGGGGTACGCGTACGCCAGCGGGCCGCCGCGTCGATCAGCACGTCGTAGCGCTTCTGCGGGTGCAGCCGCCCCACCGAGAGGATCAACGGCTGCTCCTGCCGTACGCCGAACTCGGCGCGGACGGCGGCGCGACGTCGACGCGGCGCAGGCAGCGTCGGGGCGGCGACCGGGGCGAGGCGGGCATCGGCGGCACCCAGCGCGGCGGCCCGCCGGACCAGGTCGGCGGAGGCACCGAGAGCCACCCGGGCGTTCCGGGCCACCACCCGCTCGACAAGCCGCGAGACCCCGCCGCGCAGCCCACCAGCGAGGACCGCGTTGTGCCAGGTCACCACCAGCGGGGCGGCCGGACGGGCCAGTACGGCGACGAGACCGGCCCGCAGGCCGTGCGCGTGCACCACGTCGACGGGGGCCGCGGCGAGCGCCCGCCGCAGGGCGAGCACCGCCCGCGCGTCGGCCGGGGTGGGGCTGGCGGGGATCTCCACCGGCGCGAAACGCGCGCCGACGCCGGTGAAGTCGAACTGCTCCTGCGTCGCCGCCGGCCCGCAGACCAGCACGTGCGCCCCGGACGCCACGAGCCCGCGCGCCACCGAACGGACGTGTTGGCCGACGCCACCGGTGCTGGACGCCAGCAGCAGCGCCACGGAGCCCGACCAGCCGCTGGTCGCCGTCATGCCGGCCACCGCCGGTTGGTGTTGACAACGCTCACCGAACCGCCGTCTCCTTCCCGTCGCCCCGCTCCGGGGGGACCGCGCGCGGTGTCGACGTACCGGCCCGGCCCGGCTGGCCCCGCCTGAGGCGGCGCGCCACCCCGGTCAGCAGCGGCCGCACGTCCCGCCGGTCGACGAACCAGACCACGACGAGGTACACGACACCGACCAGGACCCCGGACAGCATGCCCTGACCGAGCGCCACGACCGTCGTCGGGGTGCCGCCGTCCAGTCTGTCGAGCCAGCGGCTCAGGCCCAGCCCGGCGAGCGCGGCGAGCAGCCCGGCGAGGACGCCGGCCGCGCCGGCGCGCGCCGCACCGGCCAGCGCCGGCGCACCGGCGGCGCGCCGCACCGCGACGACCAGCAGCACACCGAGCACCACCATGCCCACCGAGTTCGCGGACGTCACGGCGAGCACCCGGTCGGTCAGCGGCAGGAGCCTGCCGAGCAGCAGGACCGCGGCGGGCACCACGAGGAAGCCGACGGCGGTCGCGACCGTCGCCGCACGGGTCTGGCCGCGTGCGTAGAGCGCCCGGGTGAGGATCGCGAAGAGGCCGTAGCCGACCAGGCCCGGGGCGTACCCGATGATCGCCGCGGCGGCGGTCGGCGCGGTGGACGCGGGGAAGAAGAAGTGTCCGACCGGTCCCGCGGCCCCGACCAGGGCGGCCGCACCGAGGCAACTGAACAGCAGCACCGCGCGCACGGCCGGTGCCAGGGTCGCCCGGTAGGAGTCCTCGTCGCCGGCCGAGCGGGCCGCCGCGAGGGTCGGGTAGGCCGCCACGGCCAGGGGCACCGCCAGCACCGCCCACGGCAGCAGGTAGACGGTCTGCGCCAGGTTGTAGACGCCGGGGTTGCTGCGCGCGCCCGCGGTCACCTGGTTCAGGCTGACGATCAGGGCGATCTGCTGCGTGGTGACGGTGACCGCGCCCGCCACCGCCAACGCGCCGACCCGGCCCCGCGCGTCGGCCGGGAACCCGAACCCGGGCCGCAACCCCAGGCGCAGCCGGCGGACCGGGATGAGCAGCGACAGCGACAGCACCACCACGCCCAGCGTGGTGCCGGCGGAGAGCAGCACCTCGCCGCCGTGGCTCACCCCGGCGACCGTGGCGTACCGGCCCTGGGTGGCCGTGAACCCGAGGTAGACGACGATCACCGTGAGGCTGGACAGCAGCGGGGCGAGCACCGGCCAGGCGAACCGGCGGTGCGCCTGGAGCACCCCGGTGAGCACGATGCCGACCCCGTACAGCGGTAGCTGCGGCGCGAAGATCCGCAGCATCCGTACGCCGCTGTGCTGCTGGGCGTCGGTGAGGTGGTGCCCGAGCGAGTCGACCACCGGGCCGGAGAACAGCGCCACGAGCAGCGCGAGCGGCACCAACAGGGCCAGTGTCCAGGTGAGCAGCGCGCCGGTGGTCCGGGCGACAGTCGTACGGTCGCCGGCCTCGACCGCGCCGGCCAGCAGCGGTACGACGAGACTGGCCAGCGCGCCACCGGCGACGATCTCGAAGATGAAGTTCGGCACCGCGTTGGCCACCACGTAGGTGCCGCCGAGGTCGGTGTTCCCGAGGCTCCAGGTGAACACGGCGGTCCGGCCGAAGCCGGCGAGCCGACTCAGCACGGTGAGGACGGCGATGAGCGCGGCTGCCCCGGCCAGCCGGCCGGCGCCGGCGAGGGGTGCCGGTCTGGTCACGTCAGTCGGCGCGTCGGCCCAGTGCGTCGAGCTCCCGCAGGCCCGGGGTCCGTTGGATCACCGCCGTGAAGCTGACCTTCTCGCTGGCGGCGGTGAGCCCGGCCAGCATGGCGAGCAGGCCGGCGCGGCCCAGCGGGCCGCTGCGGGCGGCGAGCGCGACGCCGAGCAGCGCGCCGAGCGCGTTCGCGCCGCTGTCGCCGACCATGACGTCCTCGGACAGGTCGTCGCCGAGCAGGCCGGCGGCGGCGCCGGCGGCACCGGCGGCGATCCCGCCGTGCGGGCCACCCGCCAGCGGCGCGCCCAGCAGCAGCCCGGACTTGATGGCCCGGCCGGGCCGCAGGTCGAGCAGGTTGAGCAGGTTGGCGGTGCCCGCGATCACGCCGGCGCCGAGCAGCACGTCGACGCCCCGGCCGAACGCGCCGTGCCGCTGCCGGCGCGGGTGCGCGGCGACGCGGGGGTCGGCGGCGAGCAGCGCGGCGGCACCCAGGCCGGCCGCGCCCACCCCGACGACCTTGACGAGCCCGGCGGTGACGCGGCCCTCGCGTAGCGCGGCGAGGTGCCCGGCGAAACCCTTGGCCGCCTTCTGCTCCGGGCGCGCCCCGACCACGTCGTCGTAGAGCCCGACACTGCCGGCGCCGAGGCCGGCGACCAGGGCGGCGCCACCGGAGGCGGCGCTGGGGGCGCCGAACACGCCCGCGGCGGTCGCGCCGGCCGCGAGCGCCGGCCCGGCGGCGAGGGTCACGGTCCGGCCCCGGAAGTTGGTGCGTTGCAGCGCCGGACCCACCGGGGCGGTCCGCACCTCGCGCAACGCATACCGGGCAGCGGCAGCGCCGGCGGCGGCGATCAGCAGCCGACCCAGCGTGCTCATGCCGGCACCTCGTCGATTACGGACACGGCGGTACGTCGTTCGCTCACTGGGGCAGTCTAGGCAGCAGGGACGCGGCATTGTCGCCGACGCCGTACTGGCCGGCCTTCTTCTCGGTGAGCTGCTGCACCAGTGCGAGGCTGGTGACCAGTTGACCCTGCACGGTGTTGGCGTTGTCGACGGTCGAGATGGTCTGCGCCAGCACCGGGTCGCCGCGGACCACGGACACCACGTTGTCGCCGGCGGAGCCGTTGCCACCCACCACGATCGCCCCGGTCCGGTCGAACTGCTCGGCGATCTTGACGACCGACTCGTCCCGCTTCTCGGAGTCCTTGTCGACGTACGGCTGGCCGCTGACCACGACGACGGCCTCGGCCGGGCCGGTGACCTTGTTGTTGTCGGTGGTCAGGTAGCCGGCGTTGTTGTACGCGGCGAGCACCGCCCGCCGGTCGGCGTCGCTGACCGGCGCGGTGCCCTGGGCCCGGTCCAGCAGGACGCTGGCCAAGAGCGCGCTGGAGGTCTCCACGCCGTGCCCGTTGCCCGGCAGGCCGGTGGTCTGCGCGGTCGGGCGGGCGGCGGTGACGGCCAGCTCCAGCAGGTTGGAGTTGTTGTCCGGGTTGAGGAACTTGTCCTGCAGGTCGACCCGACCCGTGATGGTGGCGCCGGCGAGCTGGAGCTTCTTGAGCACACCCTCGGTGTGATCGCGCCCGTTCGGCAGGCTGAGCACCACCACCCGGCGTCCGCTGAGGGTGCCCGGCAGGACGACCTGGGACATCTCCTCGGCGAACTCCTCCTCCAGACCGAGCTGCTTCTCCATGTTGGCGACCTGCTGACGCCACTGCTGGTTGTCCTTGCGCAGCCCGGTGACCTGCTGCTTGAGCGAGTCGGCGACCGGGCCGTTGAGGGCGGCGGTGCCGACCACCAGGCCGATCGCCAGAGCCAGGAAGACCGCGGTGAGGGACACCACGTGGTAGCGGAAGTTGATCACGCTTGCAGCCTCTTGATCGCTCGGGAACTAGAAGAGCCGGTACAGCTGGAACACGAAATTGTCCCACCACTCGGCGACCACACCCAGGTACGCCTTCCCGACGGTGGAGACCGCCACCGCCGAGGCCATCGCCGCGATCGCCGACAGCACCAGCAGCAGCAACGACGAGCCGGAGATGCTCTGCCGGTAGAGGCGGCTCACACCCTTGGCGTCGACCAGCTTGCCGCCGACCTTCAACCGGGTCAGGAACGTCGAGGCCATCCCGCCGCGCCCCTTGTCCAGGAATTCGACGAGGGTGGCGTGGGTGCCGACCGCCACGAGGAGGGAGGCGCCCTTCTCGTCGGCCAGCAGCATCGCCAGGTCCTCGCTGGTCGCCGCGGCCGGGAAGGTGATCGCCGGGACGCCGAGACCGTTGACCCGGGGCAGGCCCGGCGCCCGCCCGTCGGGGTAGGCGTGCACGATCACCTCGGCGCCGCAGCGCAGCACGTCGTCGGTGACCGAATCCATGTCCCCGATGATCATGTCGGGGGTGTACCCGGCCTCGACCAGCGCGTCCGCGCCGCCGTCCACGCCGATCAGCACCGGCTTGAACTCCCGGATGTAGGGGCGCAGCACGTCCAGGTCGGCCTTGTAGTCGTAACCGCGCACCACGATGAGGCAGTGCCGGCCCTGGATCTGGGTCTGGATGTCCGGTACGCCGACGCCGTCGAGCAGCAGGTCGCGTTCCTGGCGCAGGTAGTCCATGGTGTTGGCGGCGAACGCCTCCAACTGCACCGACAGCCCCTCTCGGGCGTCGGACATCGCCTTGGCGACCGACTCGGCGTCCTGGAGTGTGCCGTGCGCCACCGGCTCCTCGCCGGCGAACACGGTGTTGCCCTCGATGCGTACCTGGTCGCCCTCGCGGACGCGCTCGAAGACGCCCTCCCCGAGATCGTCCAGAAGCGGGATGCCGGCGGCGATCAACACCTCCGGCCCGAGGTTCGGGTAGCGGCCGGAGACCGACGGTTTGGCGTTGAGCACCGCGGCGACACCAACAGCGACCAACGAGTCGGCCGCCACACGGTCCAGGTCGACGTGGTCGATGACCGCAATGTCACCCGGGCGGAGCCGACCGACCAGGCGTTTCGTCCGGCGATCAAGGCGCGCGGTGCCGAGGACTCTGCCCGGTTCGGCATTCCGGTTCCAGCGCAACGTGGGTAGACGCATCGTGACCATCCTGGCATGTGAGGCAGGCTTTTCTGTCGCGACATGCCTGAGCAGGGCCGCCTACCCAGGGAAGCACACGCCGGCGCGAGCCGGTGTGCTTGCGCCCACAATACGCGGCGTCACAACCGCCTTTCCTTCGCCGCGACGGCCAGAAGCTCCTCGGCGTGAGCGATACCCAGATCCGAATCGGGCAAACCGGCCAGCATCCGGGCCAGTTCCCGGGCGCGTTCGGTGTCCTCCACGACCCGTACGCCACTGGTGGTCACCGCGCCGCCGGTGTCCTTCACCACCACGAGGTGCCGGTCGGCGAACGCGGCCACCTGCGGCAGGTGCGTGACGACCAACACCTGGTGGCTGCGGGCCAGCCGGGCCAGCCGGCGACCGATCTCCACTGCGGCCTGACCGCCCACACCCGCGTCGACCTCGTCGAAGACGAGCGTCGGCGGGCCGCCCGAACCGGCGAAGACCACCTCGATGGCGAGCATCACCCGGGACAGCTCACCGCCGGAGGCGCCGCGCTGCAACGGCAACGACGGCGCGCCCGGGTGGGCCAGCAACCGCAACTCCACCTCGTCGCCGCCGTCGGCCGCGACGCCCACCTCGACGCCGTTGACCGTCAACGTCGGCTCGGCCCGCCCCGCCGGTCGGGGCAGCACCGCCACCTCGATCCGCGCGTGCGGCATCGCCAGACCGGCCAGCTCGACGGTGACCTGGTCGGCGAAGCGGACCGCCGCCTCCTGCCGGGACACCGACACCCGGGCGGCCAGGTCGGCCACCTCGGCGGCCAACCGCTGCCCCTCCCGATCCAACTCGTCGAGCAGATCGTCGGAGGTGTCCAGGTCGGACAGTCGGGTGCGGGCCCGCTCGGCCCAGGCGACGACACCGTCGACGTCGTCGGCGTACTTGCGGGTCAACGTGCGCAGCGCGGCCCGCCGCTCGTAGACGTGCTGTAGGCGGGCCGGGTCCGCGTCGAGCGTCGCCAGGTACGCCGACAGCTCCGCGGAGACGTCGGTGACCAGGGTGGCCGCCTCCTCCAGGCGGGCCGCCAGCTCACCCAGCGCCGGGTCGGTGCCGGCCTGCGCCTCCAGAGTGCGCCGGGCCGTGCCGAGCAGCGACGCCGCGTCCGGCGTCTCGTCGGCCGCGTCCGCGCCACCCGCCACGCACTGCTGGGCCACCTGCGCGGCAGTCCGCAGACCCTCGGCGTGCTCCAGCCGTTGCGCCTCGGTCTTGAGCTCGTCGTCCTCGCCGGGCTGCGGGTCGACGCGGGTGATCTCGTCGAGGCCGAGCCGCAGCAGGTCGGCCTCCTGGTTACGCTCGCGGGCGTTGCGCCGCCGGTCGACCAGGTCGTCGACGACCCGCCGCCAACCGGTGTACGCCTCGCGCAGCGCGTCGAGCAGCTTCTCGTGCGCCGGCCCGGCGAACCGGTCCAGAGCGGCCCGCTGCTCGGCCGGACGCAGCAGCCGCAGCTGGTCGGACTGACCGTGCACGGCCACCGCCTGCTCGCCGACCTCGCCGAGCATCGACACGGGCATGCTCCGGCCACCCAGGTGGGCCCGCGAGCGACCCTCCACGGTCACCGTACGGCTCAGCAGCAGCGAGCCGTCCTCGTCGGGCTCGCCACCGGCGTCGCCGATCCGGGCGTGCACCGTGTCGGCGACGCGCCCGGAGAGACGCAGCCGCCCCTCGACCACCGCCCGGCCCGGCTGGGCACGCACCCGCCCGGCGTCGGCCCGGCCGCCGAAGAGCAGGCCGAGGCCGGTGACCACCATCGTCTTGCCGGCACCGGTCTCGCCGGTGATGACGTTCATCCCGCCGGCCAACGGCAGGGTGGTGTCCTCGATGACGCCGAGTCCGGTGATGCGCAGCTCTTCCAGCACAGCACCCGACAGTAGACGCGAGGGCCGACAGTTGACCAGCCGACGGGCCCCATGACCGGGTCCCGGTGCGGCCCGCACCTCGCCGACGTACACGCAGCGGCGACATGTCGTCAGGTGGACAACCGCCGGAAACCGACGGTGTGTGCCACCGTCACCGGCGGCTGCCCCGCCACCCGTGCACCGGCAGACCGAACTTGGCGACCAGCCGGTCGGTGAACGGACGGGCGCGGAGCCGGACGATGCGCACCGGCAGGGCGCCTCGACGCACCGTCACCCGGGCGCCGGGCGGCAGGTCGTAAACCCGCCGGCCGTCGCAGGCGAGCACGGCAAGGGTGGTGAACGGGTCGACGGTGATGACGAACGTCGACGTGGGTGCGGTGACCAGGGGCCGGCTGAACAGCGCGTGCGCGCTGATCGGCACCAGCAACAGGGCCTCCACCTCCGGCCAGACCACCGGACCGCCGCCGGAGAACGCGTACGCGGTGGAGCCGGTGGGGGTGGCGCAGACCACGCCGTCGCAGCCGTAGCGGGACAGCGGGCGGCCGTCCACGTCGACGAGGAGTTCGAGCATCTGCGCCCGTTCGCCCTTCTCGACGCTGATCTCGTTGAGCGCCCAGGACTCGATGGTCGGACCACCGTCGAACTCGGCTGTGACGTCGAGCGTGAGCCGCTCGTGCACGGTGTAGTTGCGGTCGACGACGTCCCGGACCGCGTGGTCCAGGTCGTTGATCTCCGCCTCGGCGAGGAAGCCCACCTTGCCGAGGTTGATGCCGAGCAGCGGCGCCTTCGCCGGGCGGGCCAGCTCGGCCGCGCGCAGGAAGGTGCCGTCCCCACCGAGCGCGAAGACGATCTCGGCGCCCTCGGCGGCCTCCAGGCCGGTGACCGGAACCGTCCCCGGCAGGTCCAGGTCCTCGGCCTCCTCGGCGACCACCCGCACCTCGAAGCCCGCGGCGATGAGGTCGGCGGCGACCGACCGGGCGTGCTCGGTGCTGCGTCGACGGCCGGTGTGGGTCACCAGCAGCGCCGTGCGGCTCATCGGATCGGCCGCCCGTCCGCCGTCGGACGGCACGCCGCCGCACCGGCACGTCCGCGTGCCGTCGTGCGCCGCTCGCTGTACGCGTTCACCCTGCGACCTCCTCCGTCGCCACGCCCGGCACGGCGCCGGCCGTCGTCGGACCGTCCGGCACGTCGCCGGCCGTCGTCGGACCGCCCGGCCCGGCGTCCACCACGGCCCGCACCCGCTGCGGGTCGGCCGCCGGAGCGCCCCGGCGCAACCATACGAAGAACTCGACGTTGCCGCTGGGCCCCGGCAGCGGGCTGGCCGCCACGTCCGCCAACCCGAGGCCGAGCTGGGCCGCCGCAGCGGCCACGTCGAGCACCGCCTCGGCACGCAGCGCCGGGTCGCGGACCACGCCGCCGGCCCCGACGCGCTCCTTGCCCACCTCGAACTGCGGCTTCACCATCAGCGCCAGGTCGCCGTCGTCACGGGTGCAGCCGGCCAACGCCGGCAGCACCAACCGCAACGAGATGAACGACAGGTCGGCCACCGTCAGGTCGACCGGCCCGCCGATCGCATCCGCGACGAGGGTACGGACGTTGGTGCGTTCCAGGACCCGGACGCGCTCGTCGGTGCGCAGGGACCAGGCGAGCTGCCCGTAGCCGACGTCCACGGCCACCACCTCGGCGGCGTCGGCGCGCAGCAGCACGTCGGTGAAGCCCCCGGTCGAGGCGCCCGCGTCCAGGCAGCGCCGTCCGGCGACGCGCAGCCCTGCGGGGCCGAACGCGGCCAACGCCCCGGCGAGCTTGTGCCCGCCCCGGGAGACGTACTCCTCGGTCGGATCGGCGCCGGTGACCAGCAGCGGGTCGGCGGGGTCGACCATCGCGGCGGCCTTGCGCGCGGGCACTCCGCGCAGCTGGACCCGGCCGGCCTCGACCAGCGCGGCGGCTTGCTCACGCGAGCGGGCCAGCCCGCGACGGACGAGTTCGGCGTCCAGCCGGTTGCGACGTGCCATGGATGTTTCTCCGGTCTGTCGGGCGTGGTCGCCCTGTTCAGGTCTGGTCGATGGTGGCGAGGGTTTCGCGCAGCGTCTCGTAGGCCGCCTCGTACTGCGCTATCTGGTCGGCCGGTGCGAGCGCCGCCGCGTTGTCCATGGCCCGCACGGCCGCGTCGACCGCCGGGTGACCGGCCGCGTCGTCGGCGATGACCGCCGGATCGGGCGGCGGGGCCGGGCGGGCGGGCGCAGGGGGGCTGGGCCGGGCCGCGAACGAGCCGGGCGGCGGGCCGGGCCGGAAGCCTCCGGGCAGGCCGGGACGCGTGCCCTCGCTCACGACTCACCGTCCGGGCGGCGCTTGCGGACGGCCTTCTTCGCCGGCATCACCGCCGGAGTCGGGGTGTCGTCCTGCGTGACCGGCGTCGGAGCGTCGTCGCCGGTCCGGCTGATCGTCGCGGGCGGCTTCCTGGCGATGGCCTTCTTCGCGACGGCCTTCTTGGCGATCGCCTTCTTCGCGACGGGCGCGGCGGCCTTCTTGGCAACGGGCGCTCCGGCGGGACCGTCCGACGGCACCAGGCCACCGCCGGGCTGCACCGCGCTGGTCGGATCGGGCTGCGGCGCGGGCCGCCCGCTGGGCTCGGTCGGCTTCGGGGTGGAGCCGGCTGCCGGGCCGCCGGCCGGCTGCGCGGCGGCCGGCTCGGTGGCGCGCGCCTCGCGCAGTTGCCGTTCCAGGTCGCGTACCCGCCGGGTCAGCTCGGCCACCTCGTCGGCCGTCGCCAGACCGACCGCGCCGAGGGCCCGGTCGACCTCGAAGCGGACCAGCTTGGTCAACGCCTCCCGGTTGGCGGCGCTGGTGCTGACCAACTCCTCGCCGAGCGCCTGCAACTGGGCCGCGGTCGCACCGCCCGTGCCGACGAGACGACGCACCGCGTCCTGGGCCTTCTTCCGGGGCGCCTCCGCCAGGCCCAGGGCCAGTTCGAGGTAGGCGCGCCACGCGTCCTGCATGCCTTGGTCCTTCCATGGGCGGGGTCTGCAGGTGTCACGCTACCGGGCACCCCGGACTGTCCTGTGCGGTACGGTGCCGGGGACGACGTGGCGATCGGCGAGGGGGGCATGTGGCCAGCGTGGACGAGTGCCGGCAGGCGTTGCAGGAGCTGGCCGCCAGGTTGGACCGCAACGCCGAGACGGTCCGTGAGCGCATCGACCTGGAGCGCACCCTGGCCTGCCGGATCACCGACCTGGACACGGCTTTCCACGGGCGGATCAGCGGTGGCCGACTGGTCGAGCTGGCCGACGGCGACGACCCTAAGGCCAAGATCGCGTTGAGCACGTCCAGCGACGACCTTCTCGCCCTGGTCCGCGGCGACCTCGATGTCACCAGGGCGGTCACCTCCCGCCGGGTGTCGATCAAGGCCAACCCGTTCGATCTGATGAAGCTGCGCAAGCTGCTCTAGCGGGGCGCGCCCCACCAACCCCACACGTCGGCGGCCGGCCTCACCCCTCCGTGCCGGCCGTCACACGTCGGCGGCCGGTCTCACGCGTCAGTGGGCAGCCCGAAGCTCTTCAGGGCGGCGGCCGCGTCCGGGCCCGCCGGGCGGATCGCCGGCAGCGTCGGGGCCGTCCAGGCCGCCGCGCACAGGGCGGCCAGCGCGTCCAGCGCCCCGCCGTCGCCGGCCAGCTCCAGCGTCCCGTCGCGGTCCGTGACGGACCACCCGCCGGCGTCCGTTGGGCCCGGGACCCGCACCGCCGCCGCCGGGTCGAAGAGCCCCGCCAGGTCCCGCGCGACGTACGTGGGCCGCCGCTGTGGCTCGGCCGCGAGCAGCTCGGGTACGCCACTGACACCGGTGAGGACGAGCAGGCTGTCCAGCCCCGCTCGGCGGGCACCCTCGATGTCGGTGTCCAGCCGGTCCCCGACGACCAGGGCTTTCCCGCCGTCGCCGCGCCGGGCGGCGGTCTCGAACAGCGCCGACTCCGGCTTGCCGACGACGAGGTCCGGATCCCGCTCCAACGCGGTCCGCAGCACCGCGACCAGTGACCCGTTGCCCGGCAGCGGGCCACGGGCGCTGGGCAGCGTACGGTCGGTGTTGGTGGCGACCCAGATCGCGCCGGCCCGCACCGCGACCGACGCCTCGGCCAGCTCGGCCCAGCCGACCTGCGGGCCGTAGCCCTGCACCACCGCGGCCGGCTTCTCGTCGGCGCGGCTGACCGGGGTCAGCCCGACCGCGCGCAGCTCGGCGCGCAGCGCCTCCGCACCGACCACCAGCACCGGCGCGCCCGTCGGCAGCCGGTCCCGCAGCAGCTCGGCCGCCGCCGCCGCGGAGGTGAGGACCTCCTCCGGCCGCGCCGGCACACCCATCCCCGTCAGCAGGTCGGCGACGTCGCTGGAGCGGCGTGAGGCGTTGTTGGTCGCGTACGCCACCGTCCGCCCCTCGGCGTGCAGCCGAGCCACCGCGTCGACGGCGCCGGGAATCGGCCGGTCGATCAGGTAGATCACCCCGTCCAGGTCGAAGACGACCAGGCCGTACCCGTCGATCAACCGCTTCCCGGCGTCCAGGCTCACCGCTGCGTCGACTCCGGCTCGTCGCCCCGGGTGGGGGCGGGTCCGTCGCCGCTCACCGCGCCGCCACCGTCGCCGGCGGGCGTGGTTAGGGCACCTTCCGTGTCCGGTTGGCGAACGTCGTCGTCACCGTCGGCGTCCTCGTCGTCGCCATCGGCGTCCTCGTCGTCGCCTGTGGTCAGGTCCGTGTCCGGCTGGGCCGGCACGGAACCAGGCGCACCCGGGCCGGCGGCGATCTCCTCGGTCTCGTCCTCGTCATCACCCTCGATGACGACGCCGTCGAGTTCGAGCAACCGCTCGGCGGCGTCGGTCTCGCCCTCGGTGTCCACGTCGGCGGCGCGGGAGAACCACTCACGGGCCTCCTCACCCCGGCCCACGGCCAGCAGCGCGTCGGCGTACGCATACCGAAGTCGCGCCGTCCACGGCGCCGTCGCCTCGCTGGTGAGGTCGGGCACCTGGAGCATTGCTACCGCGGCGTCCTTCTGGCCAAGATCACCGCGCGCCCCGGCTGCGACGATCAACAGCTCGATCGCGACGGCCTGGTCCAGCTTCTCCTGGTCGGCGCCGCGGAACAGGTCGATGGCCCGTTCCGGCCGGCCAAGGGCCCGCTCACAGTCGGCGAGCACGGCCAGGTGGCTCTGCAGGCCGGTCATCCGGTGGTACGTCCGCAGCTCGGCGATGGCGCTCTGCCACTCCCCCGCGTGGTACGCGGCGAGGCCGACCGCCTCACGGACAGCGGAGATGCGCGACGCGAGCCGCCGGGCCGCCAGCGCGTGCGCCAACGCCTCGGCCGGATCCTCGTCGATCAGCTGACCGGTGGCGACCAGGTGCCGGGCCACGGTCTCGGCGACGGGCTTGTTCAACGAGAGCAGCTCGGCACGGACGTCCTTGTCGAGGTCGGTCGCGACGATGTCGTCCGGCAGCGCCGGGGCCGCGCCGCGCCCACCCTCGGACGGCTCCGAGCCCGCCCCACGCTCGTCGCTGCGGTAGTCGCCCTCGCGACGTGGCCGCTCGTCGGCCCGGAACCCACCGTCACGGTCGCCACCGCGGTAGCCACCCTCACGGCGGTCGCCACCGCGGAAACCGCCCTCACGGGGCGCGCCGCCCTGCCGGCGGTCACCGCCTCGGAAACCACCGTCACGGTCGCCGCCTCGGAAACCGCCCTCGCGCGGCGCGCCCGGACGCGAGCCGCCCTCACGGTCACCGCCACGGAAGCCACCCTCGCGACGGTCGCCGCCCTGGAAACCGCCTTCGCGACGGTCGCCGCCACGGAAACCACCCTCACGCGGCGGACCGGAACGACCACGATCGCCCCCGCCCTGGAAACCGCCCTCACGACGATCACCACCACGGAAACCACCCTCGCGGTCACCGCCACGGAAGCCACCCTCACGGCGGTCGCCGCCCTGGAAACCGCCTTCGCGACGGTCGCCGCCACGGAAACCACCCTCACGCGGCGGACCGGAACGACC
>NZ_JBNCKT010000070.1:18332-30966 GCF_049841675.1 Micromonospora sp. DT4 | reverse complement strand
TGGGACAGCTACCCAAGCGCGGGGCCTAGCTAGATCAACTTCTTGATCCCTGGTCGCACGTCCGTTAGCAACGCCCCGAACTCGCCGAGGTCACCCAGTTCATCGTCACCCGCTACCAGGACAAGACGCTCGACGAGATCCGCAAGCAGGCGCAGCACTGGCGCCGACCGCGTCTACTCCAAGGTCGTCGACGGCGACGAGGACACCATGCGCATCGAGCAGGCCGACGCCATGGCGAAGGCGCTGAGCCGACTGGCCGACGAGCGCGAGACACGCCCCGCCCCGAGGACGGCGTCGAGGCACAGCCCCGGTGAGGAGTTCGTGTGGGTAACCCCGGCCGAGGTTGATCCCGGCGACGAAGAAGCCGGCCTGGTGTGGCGTGGCGCCGACGCGGCCGACTACGCAGCCCGCGTCGAGGACATGCTGTCAGCCCGGCAAGAGCCTGGAGGCCGCGAGCAGTAGGAGCCCGACCACTTCGGCAACGCGACTTGATCGATTCCCACCGCCCGGCCATGCTCGATCCGGCCGGGTGGTGGCGCGTCCAACCGCGACAGAGCCCGGCCAGCATCGAACGGAATTGGTCATTCGGATGCGCCAGGAGGTGTGTCGGGCTACTGGCGGTAGCTGTCGCAGACGTACGATCCTGCGGAACACTCATGACCTTGATCGGAGGCCGCGCCTCACGCGCGACACCTAACTCCAGATAAAAGCAAAGCCCCAAACCCAAGACGTTTGGCCGCGCCGCAGGGTTTGAGGCTTTTCCAAGCTCGGAGGCAACGATAGCACCCAGCCCCGGGCTGGGTGCTTCTTTGTCTCCAGACACGCCGGCGTGTCGGGCCGGTTCGCCGCGCCTTCTGGAGCGCCCAGCCGTACCCCCGCCCGTTGACCAGCGGTTCCTGGTCGAGACGACCCGCACCGGTCAGACCCGGCTGGCCGCGCCGCCCGGCGCTCGTCGCCGTCTGGTCTACCCGACCGGTGTCCAGACTCCGTGTGTGCCGTGCGCGGCTGCGGGCGTCGACCGGCAGGGCCTGCCCCGTGACGGTGCCGACTCCGTCGCCCTGTGCATGTCGTGCTGGCGTGGCCGCAGCGCCCGGGAGTACCGGCGTCTGGTGGCCGAGGCGGTCGACGACGTCGACACCACGTGCGCGGCGTGCGGCGACCCGGAGCCGTCACCGGCGTGCTGGTTGTGCGGCTACTCCTGGCTGGTCGAGCAGCGCGCGAGGTTCGAGCAGGACCAGGCCGCCGAGGCGGCGGCCGTCGACGCGCGGTTCGCGCTGCTGGCCGAGCGCGCCGAGGCCGACGCCCGGGTGGCCGAGTTGACCGGCTGGGTGCAGCGGCTTCGCACCACGGTGGAGTCCTACGCCGCCGGCGGGCCGCAGGGCCGCGCGGTGGAGCTGTTCGCCGAGCTGCTCGCCCGCGAGGCGGCGGCGCGCGCCTCCAGGCGTGGCCGGCCGTCGCGGCTGGCCCGGGTCGCTGCTGTGCTGGCCGTCGACGCCGACTACCGCACCGGCCGCCGGTCCCTGCCCGGCCGGGACCGCTCCGCCCAGTTGGCCGGCTGCACGACCCGCACGGTCACCGACTGCTGGGCCCGCGCTGAGGCCCTCGGGTGGGCGGTCCGGACCCGCCACGGCCGCCGGCTGAGCCTGGCCGAGCGCACCGAGCTGGGCCGGTACAACGACCGGGCGGAGTTCGACCTGCTGCCGCTGCACCGCAGCGACCCGGCCGCCCGCGCCCCCTACGTGCCGGTGGCGCTGCTGGTGCTCGACGACCTTCTGCAGCACGCCCTGGAGCTGCTCACCGAAGCCGAGGACGACGTCGACGCGCTGATCGCCCGCACCGGTGCCGTGGTCGACCACGCCGGCATGGTCCGCCGCGCGCAGCTGCGCCAGGCCGTGGCCACCGCCCGCGACACCGTCCTGGCCGACGTCGAGGCCATCGCCGCACGCCAGATCGAGACCGGGAATTTCTTCCCCCCCCGCTCGGCGTCTCAAGGTGAGTACTTAAGTTCCTGCTTGTCTCGGGGTTTCAGTTCTACTCCGCGGCTCACGTGCTCCGGTCGGGTGGCCCGGACAAGCCGGAGGGAAAAACGCGCTTCGCGCTCACCAGCCGAGTGCGGGCGGGGTTCGGCCGGGTGCGACGGGTCGCACCCCCTACGGCGTCCTAGGACGCGCCACGCGACGTGTCGACCGCCGTGCCGCCCTCCGGAGTGGAGTGGCTGGGCGTACGACCTTGCCCGAGCGCTCATCCTGCGCTGGACGTGGCTGGCGGACGCGAGCCTGCCCCGGGTGGCCGCCACGCTCGGCGCGGCGCTGAGCCGGGACTGGACGGCCGAGATGCTCGACTCCTGGGTGCGTCGGACGCGTGGCGGCCGTGGGCTGCTGGCCGCGCCCGATCACCCGTGCGGCTACCTCAAGCGGGTGCTCGACGAGGCGTTGGCCGGGGACCTGGTGCCGCCGCTGCCGGCCCGCCGGCACGCCGAGCACCGCCGCCGGGTGGCGACCGAGGGCGCGGGCACGGCCGCCGGGGGGCTGGCTACCGCCCTCGCCGGGTGGGACGACCGCGACGAGGCTGCGCGAGCGGAGCGGGCGGGGCCCGGCGACGGCCGACGTCGGGCCTTGGCGGCGGCGGGCGCGGCCTCCCGGGGTGACCACGCCTCCGCCCGCGCCATCGCCGCGGCCGAGGACTGGCCCGAGGTGGCCCAGCCCGGTTCAGGTCTGCCATCGGGACTGATCAGGTAGGGACCGCTCGGAGAGACGACTCCACCTATCGGCGGTCGTCTCATTTACAGCGAGCAACTACTGTCGGCAAGGTGGCGGCTGCGGTGTGCAAGCGATGCTTTGGTCGCATGCCGCTGCTCAAGAGGCGTGATGCGCAGTTCTGCTCCCGGTCGTGCCGAAGTGCAGCATCCCGGGACGTCAAGCGGCCGGGTCCGGGTGAGTCACGAGAGCCGTGGTCGGGCATGTGCGTGGTCTGTGGTGCCAAGTGGAACTTCGACGACTGCCGGCCGGAGAAGCTGTACTGCTCCAAGCGGTGCCGGACCCGCGCGTGGCGCAGCCGGCTATCCAACCCGCTGGTTAAGGTGCGCCCTCGACGGCCTCAAGATCCACCGCTGTGACGTCTGAGAAGGACGCTTACAAGGCCCTGGCCTTGATTTATAGAACATGGTCCATGACTACTTCGGGAATGCCGGAGGCCGGATCCATATTCTGGGTTATCGGCCCCAACGTGGAGGTACCGCGCGTGAGGCAGACTAGACGTTGGGGCTCGATCACGCCGCAGTTATCGACCCTAACCGCTTGTAGCGGGCTACGCGACCGTTTCAGGTTGTGAAGTTCCAGTCAGCGGTGACCCGTGACGTCGGGTTCTGCATCACGGTCGGGGCCAGAGGAGATCACCAGGTTGACCAACCCGACGTTCAGTTTCGACCTCAGCATGACTCGGTTCGTCAAGTACATCGTGAGCCCGGGAACGCAGCGTTTCGCGCTCGTACGCAGCTTCGACGACGAGTACTCGCCGGTCAAGGACCCGTACCGACGGATGCGGCTGGCCGTCCAGGCCGGTCGACGCACCGGCAAGGACGAGGCGGCGATGAACAGCGCCGTCCAGAACTGCCGGGCGCAGATCCGTGGGCACTACATCGACATCGCCCGTGGGTGGCTGTCCTTCATCGAGCCACGCGCGGACACCGTGCTTGTCTCCTCGGGCACCGGCCGCTGGCACACCACAGACCTGACCGTTCGCGTCACTCCCGATCTCGTGCTTACGCACCCGGACGGGACCACCGACGCTCTCAAGCTGCATTACTACAGTGACCCGTTGACCCCGCAGGCAGCCGAGATCACGTTGTGGCTGTTGCGGCAGACCCTCGACCAGACCCATCCTGGGGCGCGGCCGATGGTGCTGGACGTACGCCGCCGCCGGGAGTACACCCGGGTGAAGCACAGCCCGGGGTACGCGAGCTGGTTGGAATCCGAGGCCGCCAGCCTCGCGTTCCTGTACCGGCGCCACCGCGCTGCCTGACGCTCGATCACGCCCGGGGCTCCAGCCGTGACTGGAGCCCCGGGGTGCGGCCATCTGCGGTCAGGCTGCTGCGCCCGGCGGCGGCTCAAGGCTTGCCGCGGCCATGTGCAGGCTCAACTCTCGGACGAGGTCGTCCATGCTCTGCTGCGTCTGCGCCCGGACCAGCGCCAGGGCCAGCTCGGCCAGCAGGCAGAACCCGCGGACCCTGGCCGCGTCGTCGGGAAACGCCGCGAGCAGCGCCTCGGCGCCGGCGAGGTCACCGCGGTGCTTGGCGGCGATCACTCCGGCAGCCTGCTGGGCATGGTCGAACAGCCGCGCCGCGCCCGGCTGGGTCACTGCACGCCCGGGATGGCCGGCCCACTGCTGCGGGCGGCGTCGAACCGGGCGGTGGCGTCGGCCCAGTTGACCAAATTCCACAGCCGGTCAACGTAGTCCGGGCGCACGTTGCGGTACTGCAGGTAGTAGGCGTGCTCCCAGGCGTCGAACACCAGGACCGGCGTGGAACCCTGCCCGACGTTGCCGTGGTGGTCGTAGACCTGCTCCACGATCAGCCGCCGGCCAAGCGGTTCCCAGGCCAGGACACCCCAGCCGGAGCCCTGCACGCTCTTGGTCGCCGCCGACAAGCTGGCCGGCGAACGCGTCGAAGGAGCCGAAGTGCTCATCGATCGCCGCGGCTAGCTCGCCGTCGGGGCGGTCGCCGCCGTCCGGGGACAGGTTGTTCCAGAAGATCGAGTGCAGGACGTGCCCCGACAGGTTGAACGCCAGGGTCTTCTCCAACCCGACCAGTGCGGTGTAGTCGCCCTTGTCGCGCGCCTCGGCGAGCTGGTCGAGGGCGTCGTTGCTGCCCTTGACGTACGCGGCGTGGTGCTTGCTGTGGTGCAGCTCCAAGATCTCGCCCGACATCGCCGGCTCCAGCGCGCCGTAGTCGTACGGCATGTCCGGCAGCGTGTACGCCCCCATCACGGTCCCTTTCCTTGATGCCAGCATGCAGCTATTGCTAAGAGTTTGCAACAAGGACCGTACCGAGATCCCCGGCCGGACTGGCCCTTGGGGACCAACGCTCGGAGAAGTCCCGTTAGTGGGCGTGGGCCCGGCCGGCGGCCCTGCGGCAGGCGGCTATCGCAGAAAAGCAGGGCCAGTCGGGTCCGCCGGAGCGTTGGTCGATCCGAGTTCGCCGGCCGTACCGGTCGAAGGTTGTCGCAGAAAATCACGAGCTTTCTGCGATAGCGCCACCGCGGCAACGTCCGCCGACAAGGGAGCGTCCACCTCCGCCAGACCCCCAACTCGGGTGCCCACTAATTGATCTTGCTTAACGGGACTTCTCCGAGCGTTGGTCCTCAAGGGCCGTCACCATCAGCGGCATCCGATCGATATTCACGACAAGGGGTCGCGTTGTCGATGGGTCACGTGCTACCTCTGCCGCACCCCGACCCGTCGACAAACACGCAACACGGGCCGGCATCCAGGGGGTGGGTGCCGGCCCACGCCGCGGTCGGCCGGGTCGTGGTGGTCGTGTTGGGCAGCGTACGGCGCTGCGCGGTCAGCCGGGAGTGGATCGCAGCGCCTAGTCTCGACAGTTGGCGGTGCTGCTCAGGTCCCCCGTGCCGGCAGCGCCGCAGTGAGGGGATAGAACGGGCGGCCCCGGGCTGGGCGAGGGCCGGGGCCGCCCGTTCGCAACGCCTGCTCCTGGTGGACGCTGGCGGGAGTGGGGTCCGTCATGCAGGCGGGGCTACGGGGCGGAGGCACCGGCCGCCGGCCGCGAGCCGGTCGCCGCGCCGGCCGGGTTCGTGGCCACTTTTTCTTCCGGGTCGCGTGGTCGCCGTCCGTGTGCCCTCGCGGTGACGTCCCGACCTGATGGCGTCGGTGCGGCGCCCGCCGGGGTTGTCAGTCGGTGGGCGCGGTCGAGGAGATGGGCTTGTGCGAGGTGTGCGACTCGGCCGGGCAGGCACCGAAGAACCGGGGAGGGCGGTGGCCGTCACGCGGCCGGGCGGCGGGGCGTCGCGCAGGGCCCCGCAGCAGGTCGGTCGGCCGCACGGTCACCGGTTCTTCGCCGGCAGCGGCGCGGGCGTCGTCGACCAGGTCCCGCAGCGCCTCGCTGACCGGTACGCCGCGGCGTTGTGCCTCAGCCATGACCCGGTCGGCCTGCTCTCGCTGCTGCGCGTTCATGGCCGCGGCCCGGGGCCACCAGCGGGCTGGCCGGCACCGGTGATGTCGGTGTGCAGTTGCTCCTCGAGGGCCACCATCTGGGGCCGTGTCAGCTCGATGACGACCGCCTGGCCGCCGGGAACGCCCATCTCCAGTTGGCGGCCGCCGTCGAGCAGAGGAGTACTCCAGTCGATGTAGCCGGCGTCGTCGTCAAGGCTGACGAACTCCTGTGCTCGGGGATCGGCGGTGAGGGTGTAGTGCAGCTGCTCGCGCAGGTGCCGCAGTTGCTCGCCGGTGAGGTCCAGGGCGACGACGTCGACACCGTCGCCGGCCTCGATCGACCGGCCGCCTGCCGGGCCGGTCATGCTCCAGTCCAGGTACCGGCCACCGCGCAGGTGCAGCGCGCCCGGCTCGATGTCGTGACCGTCACGGGCCTCGGCGGCGAAGGCGCGCAGCTTCGTGGCCAGCTCGCGGGCCTGCGCGGAGGTGTGGTGGGCGGTGTAGGGCTGCCAGAAGTCGTCGTCGGGATCTTCGGTGCCCTCCACACCGGCTACGGCGATGCGGGGGGCGCCGTCGTGGTCGACCAGGTCCAGCCACAGCGCGCCGATGTCTCCGCCGGCCTGGTCGATGGCGCTGGTCTCGATGTGCCGGCGGGTCGCCGCTGCGGTGGCGGGCTGCCGATCGCGCAGTAACGAGAGCAGGTCCTTCATGGTCACCGGCAGTTCGTCGTCGACGATGCGGACCTTCTCGCTGGCGAGGTCGGCGTCGCCGGCGAGAAGGTGCTCCAGGCGCTGGGCCGCGCGGATCCACTTGGTGGGCGTGGACGGGCGGTGCCCGGCCTCGGCGAGGTCGGCCAGCTCGTCGAGATGATGGGCGGCGGTCTCGGCCTCGGCGGGGTCCCAGGTGCGGTGCCGCGTAGCCCGTCGACGGGCCGCTGTCGGGCTGCTCCAGGTTGGTGACCGGGTTCCACCGGTGCGGGGAGGTGCCGACCGCGACGTACCGGCCGCCGTCCCACGAGGTGCCGCCGTCGCCGTAGTCCATTAGGGCAAGGGTGGTGGCGGGGCCGGCTGCGGCGGGCACCTGGTCGGTGCCGTGGCAGGTGTCGCTGTCGGCGTAGCCGAGCAGGTCGCCGACCGCCGGGCGCGTCGACGCGGCCTCCAGCGTGGTGCCGTCGCCCATCGGGATCTCCTGTCTCGTGAGGGCGTCGCCGGCCGCGAGCCGGTCGCCGCGCCTGCCGGGTTCCTGGCCACTTCTTTTCCCGGGTCGCGTGGTCACCGTCCGTGTGCCCTCGCGGTGACGTCCCGACCTGGTGGCGTCGGCGCGGCACCCGCCGGGGTCGTCAGCCGGTGGGCGCGGTCGACGGGATGGGCCTGGTCGGAAGGGTGCGAGGTGTGCGACACGATCGGGCAGGCACCGGGGAGACCGGGCAGGCGGTGGCCGTCACGCGGCCGGACGGCGGGGTTCGGCCGCGTCGCGCAGGGCCCGCAGCAGATCGGCCGGCCGCACCGTCACCGGTTCCTCGCCGGCAGCGGCGCGGGCGGCGAACGCCTCGTCGACCAGGTCCCGCAGCGCCTCGCTGACCGGTACGCCGCGGCGTTGCGCCTCAGCCATGACCCGGTCTGCCTGCTCTGGCCGGAACCGGCCGCCCAGGGTCACCATCGCGCCGGAGGCCGGCGTGTTGTCAACGACCGCGTTCGACCAGTCGCGCGACTCCAAGGACCGCAGCGCCTCGTCCCTGTCTGCCTTCTTCACCACTCGCCCCCTTCGGTGATCTTCGTCATCGCGGTCACCTCGTCTTCGTCGAGCCAGCGACCGCCGACCACGAGGTACTCGTCGTCGTTCTCTTCGGCCAGCAGCACCGCGAGCCAGCCAGCGTCGGTCAGCGCGGCGACCTGGAGCACCGTCCCGAGGTGTCGACGCACCCGGGGCGGTGGCGCTGAGGTCAGCACCCACACCGCGAGCCGCCAGTTGACGTCGGCGGCGTTCAGCGCGTCGTAGCTGCGCTCGTCGAATCGGAACTCCACACCCACAGTTTACGACCGTTAACGGCCGTGTGTCAGTGATCGGGGGTCCGCGCCTGCATTGGATTGCCGCAGCTCACGGCGGGTGCGACACGTGCGACGCCCCACACCGCCCCTCTCCGCTGAGAGGCTCCAGGGCCACCAACCGGCGTCAAGAGCGCTACGCGTCGCTACGCGATGGCCTGCCGGCCACCCTTGACCCCGGCCGCTGGCCCTGGTGAACAGGCTCCGGAGGGGCGGCCCGGGGAAAGGTTGGCAACCACGCCGGCCCGCCGCGGCGCTCAGTAGGGGAGGGGCGGCGCAGGGTTTGCACTCATGGGGCCGCTGCTCGTGGCGCGCTCGGTGGCATCTGGCGTGCGACCAGCTTGCGGACCTCGTCGGCCGATGCCCCCCGTACGACGAACGGGTGGGAGATACGTCGACTGTCATCCGTGAAGTCCGCAGAGGGCTCGAAGTCGCGGGAGATGACCAGGTCCGCCAGAGGCGAGTCCGCTTGGGCCATGAGCATCCATGACTGGCAGACGGGCAGTAGCTGCTGCCGTAGTCCATCGGCGTCGTTGATCTCGACCAGTGCCCAACAGTCCACCGGGTCCACCGTGATCTCGTAGGACGTGACCGCGGTGGACTTCCACCCTTGCTCGCCGCGTTGCCCGGTCGCCGTTTCGGTGACCACCGCTACCCAGGTGTCCGGGTGAGCCGGCACTACCTGGAGCACCCTCCGGCCGACTTCGGCGGTTTCCGCATCGTCCGTCATGGATCAACCGTACTGGTACCTCCGCAGGCCAGGTAAGGCACTGCTGCCCCGCCGGGTGCGACAGGTGCTACGCGGGCGGGTCGGGCAGCCGGTCGCGGATGCCGTCGAGGTCGGCCAGGGCGTGCTCGACGATCGCGGCGAGGATGATGTGCTTCGGGGCGCGGGTGGCGTAGTGCAGGTCGTCCAGGGCTCGGGCGAGGGAGTCGGCGACGTCGCGGCGCATGTACCAGGAGCGGCGGTCCATCTCGACGGCGGCCGGCGTTGCCGGGCGCACCGCCGGGGAGGCAGGGGTGGGCTGGTGGCGCTGGCGTAGGACGCCGAGCAGGTCGTCGACGCCGCGGCTGGCGGGCAGCTGCTTGCTCATCGGGCGGTCTCCAGGGTCTGGGCCAGGGCGCGGTAGACCTCGGCGTGGTGGCTGGTCGGGGCGTAGTCGACGACGGTGCGCCCGTGTCGGGCGGCCTCGGTGACCACCACGGACAGGGGAACGGTGCCCAGGATCGGCAGGCCGGCCTGTTCGGCGAGGCGGTCCAGGTCGGCGAGCACCGACCGGGCGTACACCGACGCCGGCCGCCGCAGCAGGCTCACGACCATGCCGTGCAGCACGAGCGGGTCGGTACGCAGGAACTCGTCCACGGCGGCGATCTGCGCCAGCAGCAGCTGCAACGCCTTGAGGGTGGTGTCTTCGGCCTGCACCGGGATCAGCACCCGCTGGACGTAGGTCAGCGCGTTGTCGGTGACGACGTCCAGGGTGGGCGGGCAGTCGATGAGGACCTGGTCGTAGTCGCCGTCCAACGGCGCTAGCACCCGGGCGAGGCGCTGCTCGCGGCCGCGCAGCTTGTCCAGCTCCCGGGCCACGGTCAGCATCGCGGCGGTGTTGGGCAGCACGTCGAGCACGCCCCCGGCCCCGGTGGTGGAGTGCCGCACCGGCTCGACACGGGCGCGGCGGCTGCTGGTCAGCGCCTCGGCGAGGGTGAACCCGTCCGCCGGGGCGACCTTCAGCGCGTCGGTCAGGTAGCCGCTCGGGTCGAGGTCGACCAGCAGCACCCGGGCGCCGGTCTCGGCGAGCGCGCCACCGACGTTGATGGTCAGCTTCGTCTTGCCGACGCCGCCCTTCTGGTTCACCACGGCCGTGCTCGTCATGCCCGTGACCGTAGCGTCGCACCCCTCGCACCTGGCATCCGCCACGCGGCCACCAGCAGGAGTGCGACGGGTGCGACAGCCGAGAACATCGATGTTGATCTGTCGGGCGCGCGACAGATGCCTACCCATGCTGTACGAAGTTCCGTACAGTCATACGTAGATTCGTACACATGGGAGGTTGGGACGATGCTCAAGCATCTGCCGGACGGAACGGTGCAGCTGGAGGTCACGCCGGCGCAGGCCCGCGTACTGGGGGGAGACGCCTCGCTGCTGCTGGACTGGTTCGACTCCGCGCTGGTCGGCCTCGTGGCGCTGCGCGAGGGCCGCGCGGCCGACATGAGCCGCGACGAGTGGCACTACCTCATCACGCACCTGGAGCACCGGCTCGCGCCACGCCTCGACGGGCTGCGCGATGCGGTAATCCGCGCCCACCACGGTGCCGGGGGCAGCCTCGCGGAGCTGGCGCTGGCGATGGACGTCGAGAAGTCGACCGCGCAGTACCGCCGCGACCGTGTCGTGAAGCGGGAGCCGAACGTCTGGGAGGCGTGGGCCCGCGCCGGCGGCCCGCAGCACCCGGGTCAGCCCGCGAAGCGGTGGACTGCCCGGCTGACCTTCGAGGACGGCACCCAGGAGGAGTTGCACGGGCTCACCGAGGACCATGCCCGGGACCTGGAGCTGCTTATCACCAACGACCGGCAGCGCACGGCCACGGTGGACAGCAGCACCGGCCGGCACACCTACCGCGCCGAGCAGCTCCAGGTCGTGGGGGTGTGGGTCAGCCGCAGCGAGCAGCAGCCCCGGTAGCGGACCTGCCCCGTCCGCCACCGGTCGCACCCCGGTGGCGGGCGGGAGTGGCCCGACCCGGACCACTCGACGACGCGGGGGCGGCCCTGCCCTGGAAAGCCGGCCGCCCCCGCTTACTCCCGCTAAGGAGCCCCCTCATGTTCGCACGCGTGATCCTGGCCGCCCGGTGGGTGCTGCTGTCCTGCGGCTGCATGGTCACCCTGCACGGCCGCGTCCCGGCGCCCACCTGGTGCCAGGACTGCCGTAAGGACGTCACCTCGTCTGGAGGCACCCGATGACCGACCCGGGCACCGTCGCCGCGGTGTACGCCGCCCTGTTCGCCGGCCACCAGCTCGCCGACCACTGGATCCAGACCCAGCACCAGGCCGACACCAAGGGCCAGCCCGGGTGGCGGGGCCGGTTGGCCTGCGTTCGGCACGTGGCCACCTACGGCGCGACCCAGCTCGTAGCGCTCGGGCTGCTCGCCCTGGCCGCCGACCTGACCGTGTCCCCGGCCGGGCTCGCCGCCGGCATGGCGATCAACCTGACCACCCACTACCTTGCTGACCGGCGTACCCCGCTGCTGTGGTTGGCCGAGCGCACCGGGTCCACCCGGTTCTGGCGACTCGGCATGCCCCGGGCCGGCCGGGACGACAACCCCAGCCTCGGCACCGGCGCGTACGCGTTGGACCAGTCCTGGCACTACGGCTGGCTGTTCGTCGCCGCCATCCTCACCACCATCATCTAGACCCACCGACACTCGGAGGACAGACCCACCGACTGACCTCGCACACCCCCCCGCCTTCACCGAAGGGCGCTCCGTCACCACGGCGGAGCGCCCTTCTCGTGCGTCCGAACATATTTAATTCATTTCGTTTCATCACACAAACGGATCTAATTCTATGATATTATTTGGGCATGACTGATACGCAGACCCCTCAGGTTCAGCAGGAGTGCGCGTTTCCGGGCTGCGACCGCCCGGCCGAGCGGGCGGTTGGCCCGGGTCGGCCGCCGAAGTACTGCGAGAACCCGGAGCACAACGCGCAGACCGCGTTCCGGGTCCGGCAGGGCCGGCCGGCCGGCGGGCCGAGCGGTGAGCAGCCGGACCTCGGTCGGCCGGTGACGATGGCTGGCGACACGGCCGCCGGGTCGGTCAAGGTGATCGAGCGGCTCAGCCGCGAGCTGGTCGACGCGTTGGGTCGGCACGCCGAGGCGATGCGGACGGTCGGCGACGTCGACGCGGCGGAGGCGCAGATCGAGGCCGTGACCACGGAGGCGGCGCAGAAGGTCAGCGACGCCGAGGCCGGCCGGGCCGCTGAGCACGCCCGGCGGGTGGCGGCCGAGAGCCGGGCCGAGCAGCTGCGCGTCGACGCCGAGGACATGGCCGCGCAGGTCGACGGCCTGACCGGTGAGCTGACCGCGACCCGGGCCAAGGTGGACGAACTGGCCGGGCAGCTCGACGAGCGCGGCGCCGAGCTGGAGCAGGTTCGCGCGGAGGTAGCCCGGGTCGGCGAGCTGGCCGCCCAGCACGAACGGCGGGTGGAGGAGCAGGCCGAGCAGCTGCGCGCCGCCGAGAGGTGGCGGGACGCCGCGAAGGAGGCCGCCCTGCTCAGTGAGCAGCGGATGGCCGAGCAGACCGAGACGATCGAGGAGTTGCGGCGCCAGCTCGCCCGGACCGAGCAGGAGCGTGGCGCTCACCAGGCGGAGGCCACCGCCGCCCGGACCGCGCAGCAGACGGCCGAGGCCGCTGCGGCGCAGGCCCGCGAGCAGC